>JBGTFN010000534.1:0-1659 GCA_041747275.1 Gemmatimonadaceae bacterium
CGCCGCATCACGGCCGTGAACGCGGGCATGAACCAGGTCACCATCGACGCGGGACTCGGCGATGCGCTGCCCATGGGCGCGGCGGTGATTGCGGGACCTCGCACCTATCGCACCAACTTTGGCGGCACATCGTACGCCACGCCCGTGTGCGCCGGCATCGGTGCCCTCATGCTTTCGAGCAACCGTGATCTGCGCTGGAACGAGGTGCGCGACGTCATTCGCGCCACTGCCGTCAAGATCGATCAAGGCAACACCAATGCCGTAGGCCGTTGGCGCGACGTGGACGGGCGCCTCTCAACCGACGCCGGCTATCTCGGCCCGAACTTCTCGGAGTTCTTCGGCTTCGGACGCATCAATGCAGCGGCGGCTGTGCAATCCGCCGGATGGCGCATCTCCCTCGAAACGCCGGCACTCAACTTCACTGACATCCCTGAAGGCGAGACCACCGTGCGCGGTGTGCGATTCAACGTGCAAAGCCTGTGGCAGGTGAGCTTCCAGATCGTGAACGGACCGGGTGCAGCATTCACGACGCCGCTCGGAGTAACTGTCAGCTCACCGGGCACGCCGTCGGCAGATACAGTGCGCGAAGCAATCCTGTGGGTGGGCTACACCGGTACCAACGCGGGCGACACCGCCGCCGGCAGCGTGACGGTTCGTCATACGCAGACGGGGCGCGAGTGGACCATTCCCATCACCGCCAATACCGTGGAGCGGAAATCCGCCTGTGTCATGCTGTGCCTCGACCGCTCGGGCAGCATGCTGGCGGGATCGGGGATCGGCACGGCCAGGCGCATCGACGTACTGCGCTTCTCCGCCGAGATCATGATCGATGTGGTGCACGAGGGCGACGGCGTCGGCATCGTGTCGTTCGACCACGATCCGTTCGATGTAGTGGTTCCACCAGTCGGGCCACTGGGTCCCGTGACGACGTTCGATGTGCAGCGTGACCAGCTGCGCGACCGGATCAACACCTTCGAGCCCAATGTGAATGGCTGGACCGCCATCGGCGACGGTGTGGAACGCGCGCAGCAGCGATTGAACCCCGTCACCGGCTACGACACCAAGTCGGTGATCGTATTCACCGACGGCAAGGAAACCGACGCGAAGTACATCAGCGATGTCGCGGCCAGCATCACCGACCGTGTGTTTGCCGTCGCCCTCGGGCGCGCAGAACACATCGAGCCCACCGCACTCACGGCGCTCACCAACGGCACCGGCGGATACTGTGTGCTCACCGGTGAGCTCGATATCAACAGTCGCTACAAGCTGGCAAAGTATTTCCTGCAGGTGCTGGCCGGTGTGAAGAACGAAGACATCGTGCGTGATCCCGACGGTTACCTGGCGCCGGGACAGGAGCACGAGATTCACTTCATGCTCACCGAGGCGGACATCGCCGTGGACGTGATTCTCATGACACCGGGGCGCGGTCTCATCGAGATGACCCTTGAAACGCCGGCCGGCGAACAGATCACTCCGACCGACGCGCTGTCACTGCCCGGCGGCCTGTATCATGACGGCCGCAATGTGAGCTATTATCGGCTCACGCTTCCGGTACCCGTGGGCAGCGGCGCGCGCGAAGGACGCTGGCTGGCTCGGCTCAAGCTCGGCAAGCGAGGCCACGCTTTCGGTGCGCGAGGGAAGGAGGCACTCGCCGGTGCA
>JBGTFN010000535.1:0-11303 GCA_041747275.1 Gemmatimonadaceae bacterium
GAGGCGGGCGCGGTCCGCTCGTGACGCCGGGCACGTACACGGTCAGCCTCGCCGTGCGTCGCCCGGACGGCTCCATGAGAGAATATGGCACCCAGACAATCACCGCCGAGCCGCTGCCCGGTATGACGTCGACAGTCGCTACCTCCGCCGAGGTGCGCGACTTCCGTCTTGCGACGGCGAAGCTGCAACGTGTGGTGATGGGCACGGTGTCGCTGCTCGGCGAAACTACAGCGCGTGTTCGCGCGCTGCAGTCGGCGCTGCAACAAACGATGGTGCCGAGCGACAGCGCGCAACTCGAAGCGCGTGCGCTGCTGCTCAAGCTCGACACGTTGCGCGTCGAACTCAGCGGCGACAACGCCGCATCACGATTGAGTCAGCCGTCGCCGCAGGGCCTGGTGAGCCGACTCAGCGACGTGGTGGGTGGACACTGGAGCACCAACAACGCACCCACCGGCACGTTCCGTCAGCAGTATGAGGTCGTCGAACGCGAGTTCCCGCCGTTGCTCGCGCGATTGCGCGCGATCATAGACGGTGACCTGCGCGCGCTCGAGGCGAAAGCCGAGCAGTTGGGCGCACCGTGGACGTCTGGCCGCATCCCGACCATGCCGTAACGAGCCATGCGCGAATATCGATTTCAGTCTGACGAAGACAGCATCGAAGTGTTCCGTCGTCTGCGCGGCGCCTGGCGCGACGTACAGGCGACGGAGCGCGCGGTGACGGTGCGACTCGCCGATGGCTCTGCCGTACGCATCCACGTTGAACTGCACGACATCGAACCCGGCTTTGCCGCCACGTGCATCGTGGCCAACAGTATCACCGGCGATGACGCGCACACGGAGATGGAGGGCGGCGAGACCGCCGACACACCGGATCTCGGCCTGGGTGGCAATGACGTTGTGCTGTTCACGGGCGCCACGTGGTTGTCCGCCACACCCGTACAGAGCGGCGATGACTCGGTCGATGTGAGCGGCTTCGAGGCGGTGGTGCAGCAGGTGGGCACGCCGGCCGACGTGCCATCTGACGCGGAGGCGGTATGCATCACGCACGACGCAGTCGTGATTGCATCGCCGGTGGGTACCGGATGCCTCATTCGAATTGCGTCGGTTGCAGGCCGCATGGAAGTCATCACCGACCGCGTGATCATCGCGGCGTTTCTCACCAGCCGGTCGTACGGCAGCGATTCCGACGACGCCGATGTAGCTGACCCTTCGGACAACGACATTTCTCCATGATGACGATCTTCTCGCGCGTGATCAGCACACGGGCGTTTGCGCTGTTCCTTGCGGGACCAGCACTCGCTTCCTCGCTCGCCGCGCAGGCCGCGCCCACAACCGCATCACGTGCACCACTCGAATGGACCGTTCCCGCCAACGCCTACTATCCCGGCACGGGCAACGACTGGCAGCGACGCAGCGCACGCGCGGCCGGCCTCGACTCGGTCAAGCTCGCCCAGGCCATCGCCTTTGCGATCGAGAACGAGAGCCGCACGCCTCGCGACCTCGAACTCGCGCACTATCAGTCGTTCGGACGCGAGCCGTTCGGCGATGCCATCGGCGAGTTCGCGCCGCGCGGTGATGCGGCCGGCATGGTCGTGCGCGGCGGCTACATCGTGAGCGAGTGGGGCGATGTGGACCGCGTCGACATGACGTTCAGCGTGTCCAAGAGCTTCCTCTCCACCACGGTCGGGCTCGCGGTCGATCGTGGGCTCATTCGTGATGTGAACGACATCGTTGCGCCGTATGTCCCGTTCGTGGTCTCGCAACATCCGGTGCGCGGAGGACTCGGGGCCGATCGCCCGGCCAACGGCAACATGCTGCATCCGTTCACCGGTCCGCACAACTCACGCATTCGCTGGGATGACCTGCTGCGTCAGTCGAGCGACTGGGATGGTGTGCTGTGGGGCAAGCCGGAGTGGGCCGACCGTCCGGATCGCGAGACCGCCAACTGGCTCGGACGCGCTCGCAAGGACCCCGGCACCGCTTACGAGTACAACGACACGCGTGTGAATCTGCTCGCACTGGCGGCGACCAACGTGTGGCGCCGTCCGCTGCCCGAAGTGCTGCGGGAGCACATCATGGATCCCATCGGCGCCTCCTCCACCTGGCGCTGGATGGGGTATCACACGTCGTTCATCCTGCTGGATGGACGCTCGGTGGAGGTGGTCAGCGGCGGAGGTCACTGGGGTGGCGGCATGTTCATCAGCGCACGCGATCAGGCGCGCTTCGGACTGCTCACACTTCGGCGCGGGCAGTGGAAGGGCAAGCAGCTGCTGAGTGACTCCTGGGTGAAAAAGGCTACGACGCCCACTGTTCCGCAGCCGACGTATGGCTACATGAATTGGTTCCTGAACACCGACGGTCGCTATCTCGCGAGTGCGACGCCCAAGACGTTCGCGCACGTGGGTAACGGGACCAACATCATCATCGCGATCCCCGAGCATGACCTGCTCATCGTCGCGCGATGGATCAGCAACGGGGCCGTCGACGGTCTCGTGCAGCGCGTGCTGGCGGCGCTCCGGTAGCGAGCCAGCACGATCACTTTGCGACCAGAAGGTTCTCATGTCACGATTGATCCGCGCGGCGCTCCTGCTCGCCGCCCTACCGCTGTCGCTCGGCGCGCAGGCAACCACCGGCCCCGTGATCATGTCGGGCGGGGCGGTCTTCGATGTGCCCGATGCAACGTTCGTCACGCCGCTGGCATCTGACTTCAAGGTGGTGTTCGAGATAGCCCGGGGCGTGACCGACGCAACCTCACCGGCCGGCGCCAACGCAGCCGACTCCCTCACGCCTCCCAACGAGCAGCTCAACACTGTCGCCCGCTTCCTCAACATGCACGCGCGTGCCGGTGTCCCGCGTGAGCGTGTCAAGCTCGCTGCAGTCGTGCACGGCACGGCTGGCAAGGACTTGCTCGACGACGAGACCTATCGCGCCCGATATGGAACCGCCAATCCCAGTGCGCCGCTCATCAGGGAGCTGCTAGCAGCGGGAGTACGCATTATTCTGTGTGGCCAGACTGCCGCCGGACGCAATGTGCCGCGTGACCGCCTCATTCCGGGCGTACAGGTTGCGCTCTCGGCCATGACGGCCATGGCCGTGCTGCAGTCGGATGGCTATCGATTGAATCCCTGGTGACCTCTCAAGGAGTCCGTGTTCATGCGTCTGCTTCTCGTCCCGATCACTGCAACGCTAATTGGACTCCTCACAGGCTGCGCTTCAGTCTCGAGACCCAGCGTCACTCCCGCACAGCTGCAGGCGTCCGCCGCCTCCGCGCGGATTGCACACGAGGTCGTTCGCGATTCCATGCTCGATCGTCTCGTGCGACGCGCCCAAGCGCGACCCGATCGAACGATCGACATCCTGCTGCTGTCGGGCGGAGGGCAGCACGGGGCGTTCGGAGTGGGCTACCTGCGTGGATGGGCCGCTCGTACTGACTCGCCGATGCCACGGTTCGATCTCGTCAGCGGCATCAGCACCGGCGCACTGCAGGCGCCGTTCGCGCTGCTGGGCACGCCGGCCGCGCTCGATACGATCACGGCACTGTATCGTTCGGCAGCCGACCGCCTTGCGCCGACACTCGACTGGTGGTTCTGGCTGCGTCGCACGGGGGGGGTCCTGAACACCGAGCGCTACGAACGATCGATCGCTTCGGTGATGGACGAGCGCATGCAGCGTCAGCTGCAGGCGGAGTTCGCGGAAGGCCGCCAGTTCCTGCTGTCCACCGCAGACATGGACCTCGGCATCGGGCGCATATGGGATATGGAGCACACGCTTCGTGCTGGTGACACGGCGCTCGACCGCGCACGCTTGCTCATGTACACCGCCACGGCGATCCCGGGCATCTTTCCGCCGCGCCTGATCGACAACCATGTGCACAATGACGGTGGCATCATCTCCAACCTGCTTCCACTGCTCGGCCTCGATGACTTCCGAGAGCTCGCCTCACGATTGCGCGCGGCAGGCGTATCGGGTGAAGTGAAGATGCGGCTGTGGGTGATCATGAACGTCTGGACACATGCACCGGTGAAGGTGACGGCACCGTCAAATCGCGGGAAGATCAGCGCTCGCAGCACGGAACTGCTCTTCTGGGCCGCTCAGCCGCTCGCACTGCAGCGACTGCAGGAGCTCTCGCGCGCTGTCTCGACCGATGTAGCGGGGCTGTCCATGCAGGTGCGCATCGCGCAGCCGCACGCATCGCTGGCCGCCGAGCCCGGGGCCGACAAGCTTTTCGACAGCGCATGGATGCAGCGATTGGAGCTGATCGGTTACGAACAGGCGCGCAGCAGCGTACCGTGGGACAGTATCACCTCGTCGTACGAGCGACCAGTTCGCCCGTAACGGGCCTCGCGGGCAGCGCGCGCAGTGGCCGCTCCGGGGACACTGTCGCCGTACTTAATACTGCCCGAGCGCCAATTCGCCTGGCGTGCATCACAGGACAGGTAAGTGGATAGAATTTTTGCCGGTAATACCATCACCGCCTGGGCCATTGCGCTCGGCGTCATGCTCGCGGTCATCGGCGGGCTGTTCCTGCTTCGACAGTTTGCCGTCGCGCGCATTCGTGCGCTGTCGAAACGAACCAACACGCGAATCGATGACCTGATCGCGGACGTACTCGCCCATACTCGCACGTTCTTCATTATTGCCGTTGCCGTAAGCGTTGCAACTGCGTCGCTCGCCATTCCATCGGTGTGGAGCGGCCGGCTGCGCATCGTGCTGGTCATCTGCTACTTCCTTCAGATCGCCATCTGGGGAACGGCGGCCGCGAAGTTCATGCTCGAACAGTACCGGAAGGAGAAGCTCGAGAGCGATCGGGGTGCCGCCACCATGATCGGCGCCCTGCAGTTCCTGGTCATTCTCGTGGTCTGGTCGGTGGTGCTGCTGCTCGCGCTCGATAATCTCGGCGTCAATGTCACCGCGCTCGTTGCCGGTCTCGGTGTCGGCGGTATCGCTATCGCACTCGCCGTGCAGAACATCCTCGGCGACCTCTTCGCATCACTCGCCATCATCCTCGACAAACCGTTTGTGGTCGGCGACTTCATCAAGGTCGGTGACATGGTCGGGACGGTCGAGCACATCGGCCTCAAAACCACGCGAGTGCGAAGCATCTCCGGTGAGCAGCTGATCTTCTCCAACGCCGACCTGCTCGGCGCCCGTGTTCGCAACTTCGGGCGCATGTACGAGCGCCGCATTTCCTTCACACTGGGCGTGATCTACCAGACACCCCGCACCGACCTCGAACGCATCCCGCAACTGATTCGCGAAGCGATCGAAGCCGAAGACAACGCGCGCTTCGACCGCAGTCACTTCAGCAACTACGGCGCCTCCTCGATCGACTTCGAAACCGTCTACTTCGTGAAATCGCCCGCCTACGTCGAGTACATGGACATCCAGCAACGCGTCTATTTGCGCATCCACGAAGCCTTCGAGAACAGCAAGATCGAGTTCGCGTACCCGACCCAGACCCTCTACCTGTCCCGCGCCTGAAGACCCACAATACGCTGACCACAATACGCTAACCACATTCCCCAGTTCCCTTCGCGCAATCGCGCGGTCCTTTTTGCGGATTGCTTTAGAGAAGTAGGGTGGTGCCGAGCCAGAGGAAGAGCACGGCTGCCGTCGCGATCGCGACGGTCGCCAGTGCGGCTCGCGAAAGCCCGCGCTTTGCTTCTGCGCGTGTTTGCGAATTGCTGTCAGGCCAGAAGCCGATCGGCGCTACGGCTTGCATGAACGAGGTTGTCGCTTGCTCGGTCGGCTTGGGTCCGAGGGCGATGGTGAGCAGCACCGCTGCTATGCTCGCGGCGGCGATGGTTATCAGTTGCGACTCGTAGCTGCCGATCGAGGCGCCCCAGAGCACGGCGGCTGTCACGAGTCCGGTTACCGCGCCGACCAGTTCAGCGGCGGCCGTCATTCGCCACCACAGCCAGCGCAGGATGGTAGGTGCGCCGAGTGCAGCACCGAGTGCAGCGACCCATCGCCACGCCTGCTCGATGTATTCGATCTGGAAAGCGACCAGCACGGCGCCTATCGCGAATGTCGCGACTGACGCGCGCGCGACCAGCACCTGCGCCGCGTCCGACATCGACGGTCGCCAGCGTACCGCCACGTCGCTCACAACATATGACGCACCCCAATTGAAGTGCGTGTCGATCGTGCTCATGAACGCGGCCAGCAGGCTCACGACCAGCAGGCCGAACACGCCGGGTGGCAACAGATGGATCATGAGCGCGGGATACGCCATCTCGCGATCAGTGGCGACGCTCGTGCCGAGCGCATCACCGAGCACGGCCACTTCACTGCCAACCGGAACGATGACGAGAGCGGCAAGTGCGACCATGATCCACGGCCAGATACGCACGCCGTACTGCAGCACGAAAAAAAGCGACGCCGCCTTCTGTGCGTCAGCTTCGCTGCGCGTCGCACTCAACCGCTGTTGCAGATAGCCGCCGCCGTCTGCGGGTACGTTGGCGTACGATTGCACAAGCAGGTATGCGCCCAATCCGAACGCGCCGAGGCCGATGCTCGAGGCCCAACCTTCCTGAAGACTTGGAAACAGGCGCGTATAGGTGGACGCGGCGTCTCCATACGTCGCCTGCAATCCATCCAGTACACCACGCCGGCCGCCGGCGTGAGTCCACGCGACCACGGCGAGCCAGATGCTGCCCACGAGTCCGAGCCCGAACTGCACGAGGTCGGTGCGAATCACGCCGCGAATGCCGCCCAGCGATGAGTAGAGCGCCACGAACAGTACGAGCAGGATCACCGTCACTGCTTCCGATGGTCCGCCCAATGCAGACTGCGCGGGCACGACGACGGCTACCGCATCCACGAGCCACGGCGCCCACTGCTCCCAGTCCACCAGCGGCTGCACGATCTTTCCCATGGCGCGCAGCACCCAGCCGAGGATGATGACATTGAACACCAGGCCATACAGTGCGGCGCGAAACGTTCGCAACCAGCCGGACGCGCGTCCGTCGTAGCGCAGTGCGATGAACTCCGCATCGGTAACGACGCCGCTGCGCCACCACCGTCGGGCAAAGAGCATCACCACACCCGCATGCACGAGCAGCCATGAAAGCCACAGCCAATTGCCGGAGAGTCCGCGCGCCGCGACAATGCCTGTGATCGCAAGCGGGGTGTCAGCTGCAAAAGTGGTGGCGGCAATCGAGGTGCCCGCCAACCACCACGGCAGCGAGCGATCGGCGAGGAAGTAGCTGTGCCGACTGCGACCCGCGCGTTCGCGAGCCGCCACTCCCACCGCCAACGCAAACAGCAGGTACGCGCCGATGACAACCCAGTCGAGCGGCTCCAGCACGACTCAGACGGACGCCAGTACGCCGGGTTCGTCGGCCGCCATCGCTGCCAGAAACTCCTGGCTCCATGCATCCACGTCCGACTGCTCCACTATCGCCGCCAGTCGCCTCACGTGCAGTGCGCGCGCGCCCTCGGGCATCACCAGCGCATCGTGCAGATGCCGCGCCATCCCTTCCACATCGTACGGATTCGTCAGCATCGCGCCGTGCATCTCCACCGCGGCGCCGGCAAACTCCGACAATACCAGCACACCGTTGCCTTCGGTGACGTGCTGTGCGACGATAAACTCCTTCGCCACCAGATTGAGCCCGTCACGAAGTGGCGTGATCCATGCGACGTCAGCCGCGGCACTGTAGGCCACCACTTCTTCGAACGGCAACGAACGAAAGAGATAGTGCACCGGCGTCCACTCGAGTGTGCCGAAGCGGCCGTTGATGCGGCCGACCACCTGGTCCACCGCTTCCCGCACTTCTTCGTAAACTTCCATCCCGGGCGCAGGCGGCGTCGTCACCATCAACAGCGTGACTTGCTCCAGCAGTTCGGGATGTGCGTCGAGCATGCGTTCGAAGGCTTCGAGTTTTTGCAGCGGCCCTTTCACGTAGTCCAGCCGCTCCACGGAGAGCACCAGCTTTGTGCTCTGAAAGCGTGCGCGTATCGCTTGCACCTGCACGAGCCGCTCCGGCTCAGCGAGAATTCGACGAATGGCGCGTACGTTGACACCTACCGGATGTGCACCAAGCCGGATCGTGCGGTCGCCACTGCGCACAAGCGAGGGCATGCGCGGAATGGCGAGCGCCCCGCCGTGTACCCGGAAGCGCGGCGCGCATTCCAACGTCTCGAGCACTTCCGTGGGCGCGTGCGAGCGCAGCACGTCAAGGAAGTTCGCGGCATAGCGTGGAATGTGAAATCCGATGTAGTCGCACTGCGCGAGCGAACCGACAATCTGCCCGGCCCACGGAATCACATAGAAAACGTCCGCCGGCGGAAACGATGTGTGGTGGAAGAAGCCGATCCGCACGTCCGGCCGAAGTTGCCGCAGGAACGCCGGCACCATCCAGAGGTTGTAGTCGTGAACCCAGACCAGCGCTCCGAAGTCGGCTTCCGCAGCAGCCGTTTCAGCGAACTTCCGGTTGATCTCGAGGTAGTGCTGCCAGTCGGCTTCGACAAATCGCGCGCGATCGACGAACGAGAAGATCACGGGCCAGAACGCTTCCTTCGAAAACTTCTTGTAGAAGCGCTGCACATCATGGTCCGTCAGCGGCACCTTTGCCGCCACCAGGTTCGCGAAGCGGTCCTCATCGACGAGGTCGTGTGACGTCGCGCCCGACCCGTCATGATGTGTGGTCCAGGCGACCCACGAACCGTGTCGGCCCTCTTCAAAGCAACCCAGTAATGTGGGCACGATGCCGTTGGGACTGGTGTGCCGACGGCGCGACACCACGCCATCCTGCACGACCTCTTCGTACGGCAGGCGATGATACACGACCACAAGCTGTGCGTCGCCTGCCGGACTCTCCACCTGCGGCGCGACGGCAAATCCGCTTTTTTCGATTGCTTCGAGAATGCCACCTGCGCCTGGAGAGGTCGCGATGTGTACATGCTCCCGATCGCGCGTCGAATCCACCAACAGTGACTCCGCGTGTCCAACCACGACTCCGGTGTATCCCGTTTCATACAGCGAGAAATCGTTCATGGTATCACCGGCCACGAGCACCTGCGATGCTTCGACGCCCAGGTGCGCAACAAGTCGTGACAGCGTGTCACCCTTGGACACGCCGCCCGGCAGCACATCGAGATAACGGTCCGCACTCAGCAGAACATCCACGTCGAGGTGCGTGAGTCGCTCGCGGATATCATCGACGCGAGTCACGTCGTCGAGAAAGAAGGAGCAGCGTCGTTCCTGGGGTACCTGCTGGCGCACGAGTCCAGGAAAATCCTGCAGCGCCTGCAGGATGGGCTCCGTGCCCACCCACCGCTCGCTCAGCTCCCAGTGCAGCGGGGTCACCGGCGTGCGTCCATCGCCATGCAGCACCGTGGCGCCGACATCGGCGATGATGAACTCGGGGTCGGGCACGAGCGGATCGGCTAGCAGCGGCAGCACGGATTCGGCACCACGTCCGGTCACGAAGACCAGGCGGATCTGCGTCGACGCACGGATCGTGCGGTACAGCGTCAATCGGTCAGCCTGTCGGCCGCCGAGAAACGTTCCATCGAGATCGGTCGCGAGCAATAAGATGGCAACGGCCCTCTGATAAGGTGGTCGGGCGCTCCACCCGCAGCTTTGCAACCTATAACGTCTCACGACTCAAACAACCGGTCGCGCCACGTGCCATGGGAAATCCGATTGCACCCGCGCAGATTCCGGGTGATTTTACTTCGTTCGGCGCCATGAGCGCCTCCCCCTCCTCAACCGACCTCATGCTTCGTCACCGACTTCTGCTGCTGTGCACCATTTCCGTGATCGTCGCGTGCGCCAGTGACCGGCCGGAACCAGCAGCTGCCGAGCGCGACACTACGGTGGTTTCAGCGCCTGTCACTGCGCACGACAGTTTCTTCGTCGCGCTGTCCGCATTGTGCGGTGACGCATTCGCGGGCCGGGTGATCGAGGACTCTTCACTCGACAGTGCGTTTGCCAACTCCACGTTGATAATGCATGTGCGCGACTGCAACGACTCGGTGCTGCGCATTCCGTTTCACGTTGGTGACAACCGGTCGCGCACATGGGTGGTGTCGAAGACGGCCAGCGGGTTGCGGCTCAAGCACGATCATCGGCACGAGGACGGCAGTGAAGACAGCGTGACGCAGTATGGTGGCGACACCCGTGCCGCCGGTACATGGGGAGTGCAGGAGTTTGCGGCGGACTCGTTCACCGCGTCGCTCATTCCCGCGGCCGCGACGAATGTGTGGACGATGGCGCTGCAGCCGAGTGTTTCATTCACCTACTCGCTGCGCCGCGAGGGCACCGACCGGCGGTTCCAGGTGGAGTTCGATTTGTCGCGTACCGTCTCTGCGCCGCCGGCGCCGTGGGGAACCAAGTAGGCTTCTGGCCCCAGACTATTCCGGCTCCTGGCGGCAGTCCGATTCGTCCATCAGGCCGTATGGCCCGGTCCATCAGGCCATTCGACCTCGAACGTTTCGCGCGCTGGCACCGAAGCGCGATGCGGGCTTTCCACGCGAGGTGCCGGGCCGAGCGCTATGGCTACCGACGAATCCACACGGTCGGATGGCCTGATAGACCGGGCCATATGGCCGAATGCGCGTTTAACCCCCTGCCGGATGGAGTGCGGCCGTAAGGCGGGGTTGGCGACGGCGGTCGGGCTTATTCCACGACGTCGGTATCCACCTGCCCACTGATACGGCGGGAGACAAACGACCACGAAACGCCGGCAGCCAGACAGAGCGCAAGGCTGATCAGCACCACATTGGCGATACCGCGACTGCTGTTCGCGCTCACCAGATGATACGTGATGAGCAGCCAGATCACGCCTCCCGTCAAGGCCAGTGCGAGCAATGCACCCCAGAGCCCGAGGGAACGTCGAGTCGCCGTCAGGAAGATGCCCCACCCGGCAATCAGGAGCACGCCCACAAGAAACTTGAGGGCCAGCGGCCCATTGCTCGTGGTACCGTTGAAGAACGGCTCTATCGCCCAGTTATAGAAGGAGTAGCCGAATGGGTTCCATGTGCCGTACACCAGCACCAGCGCGGCCACAGCACGCGCGAGCACACCACCGAGAGAGATCGATTCACGCTGCATGGCGCAATATGCCGGAGCCGGTCGGGCCCCGTAAGGCACCGAGTCGGAAGTGTGCCGCGGCACGGGAAGGCGCGACACAAACAAATCGACCGCCCGGACAAAGTCCGGACGGTCGATTGCGCCGCACCGAAGTGCGACGTGCAGCCAAGTGAATCAGCCGATCTTGGTAACGTTCTCAGCGGCGGGGCCCTTCTGGCCCTGCACGATGTCGAACTCTACCCGCTCGCCTTCGGCCAGGGAGC
>JBGTFN010000536.1:0-9680 GCA_041747275.1 Gemmatimonadaceae bacterium
CCACCGCCACCGCCACCTGCGGCACCGTCAGCAGGCGCACCGCCGCCCGCGCATTCCACCGGGACGACGCCAACCACGCCGACTGAGACGCCCGCCCCCGTTGAAGTCAGGGCCTACCCACGCGTCGAACATCCGGAACACGTTACCGTTGCGCTGCCGTTCGACCTCACGATCGGGCTCGGCAGTACAGTCATGACCGGGCACGACGACACCGGCCCGATTGTATTCACCGCACCCTCTGGCACCACCGTTTTGCCAGTGG
This sequence comes from Gemmatimonadaceae bacterium, assembly GCA_041747275.1. Classification (GTDB taxonomy): domain Bacteria; phylum Gemmatimonadota; class Gemmatimonadetes; order Gemmatimonadales; family Gemmatimonadaceae; genus JAABRT01. The sequence continues at coordinate 263 of JBGTFN010000536.1, forward strand.
AGGTTCACGTTGTTGCCGACGGCTTCCTCGCTCCCAATGGATGGCAACATGTGCTGACCGTGTCCGTGAATGACCCGTTCAGCGCAGTGCTTACGGTGCCGCTGATCCCGCAATCGCAGGACACACCGATCAAGGCGCGAACGATTACGGTGCACTACGCCTACGACGGAATCACTCGCGGCTCGATCACACGATACCTCGCCGTGCTCATGCCCGGCATCATCATGCCACCGGCCGATCCGCGCGGGATTGACCTGCTGCAGAATCAGCCAGATGCCCCGTCGATCACGGTCGCAGCATCCACGGGCGTGCCGGACATCGAACTCAACATCGCCAAAGCGGATGGCAACATTGCACGCGGCACGTTCCTGTGCACGATGCGCAACGCACATGGTATCGCGGTGCCGGACGCCGCGCTGCCCATCGATCTTGGCAGTGATCCGCGAACGTTCGCGCGGCAGCTGATCGATGAAATGCCGCGAAACGATGGTGGCGAGCTGCTGCAGTTCATGGTCGAGGGCGCCGGCGATCTGATCGCGAAGCAACTGCCACCTGAGTTCTGGAAGATGCTGCGCGATGTGCACGCAGTCGTTGGCAACTCGAGGGCGATCACCCTGCAGCTCAACAGTGCCGACCCGTATGTGCCGTGGGAGCTTGCGTTGGTGGATCCACCACTCGACCCGTCGCGCGTGCCGGTGCTCGCCGCGCAGGTGAGCATGGGACGATGGATTCTCGGCGACGCCGCAGTAGCCGCACCGCCGCGCGCATCACTGCAGGTGCGTTCGTTCGCGGTCATGGCCGGCATGTACATGGCCGCGACCTCCGGCCTCAAGAAGCTGCCCAAGGCCGAAGAAGAAGTCACCGAACTGGAGACGGTCTACAAGAGTCGAGGTGCGCTTCGATACGATTGCAGTGCCACGGCACTCAGCAGTTTGCTCAGCGCATCGATTGGCGGTGGCGCACAGGTCGTGCACTTCGCCGGACACGGACAGGTGGACCCGTTGCGCCCGGGCGATGCGGCGCTCTTTCTCAACAACGGCACCGCGATCAATCCGATGCTGTTTCGCCGAACGCCGCTCGGTCGTAACAACGCGCCGTTCATGTTTTTGAACGCGTGCATGGTCGGTGTCGGCGGCGAAATGCTCGGAGATTATGGCGGATTTCCCGGCAACTGTCTCGCCGGCAATTTCACCGGACTCATTGCGCCGCTGTGGGCGGTGAATGATGTGATCGCCAAGTGGGTGGCGCTCGAGTTCTATCGACAGGCCATGGCCACGCCGTCTCGTCCAGTCGCCGAGATCATGCGTGACGTGCGTCAGGCGTACACGCAGCATCCGAATGCGTCGTCGTATCTGGCGTACGTGTACTACGGAAATCCGTTCCTCACGCTGTCGTGACGAGTGGGGCGCGCGAAACACGCGCGCTGCCGACACGTCATCTCTCTGCCTGTCACCTTGCGCCGCGCGGCGCGGGAGTTCGCGATGGAACCACTCACCGGCGGCAGTGAACGCGTCTCACTTGGCGGCAACGTTTCACTTACCGCCCCGGGACTGCGTGGTGACGTGCGCCTTCTTGCCGGCGCCATCGGCGATGTGCGTGCAGCCGAGGAATCGTCGGACGTGCTGGACGAAGCCCTGGCTCGCGCCGAAATGCGCGGACTGCGCACCGTGGAGATTCGCGCGGTGCAGGTGCCCACGCCTCCCGCTGTCGATCTGCGCGATGCACGCGGTGACCAAGCACTGCTGCTCGAAGTACCCGACCTGGGAGAAGAGGCGGAGCAGGTGGTGCTGTCCATCGACGAGGCTGGCGCGATGACCTGGCACTTCGCCACCGATGTGCAGAGCGTGGATGACCCGGAGGATGTGCCCGTTCGCGCACACTCCTCCGCCACCACGCGCGGAGCAGAGACTCGTCGCTTCGTGATCGGCCGAAACGTGCCTGCGCGCGATGCCGACGACGCCGCCACGCATCGCGCCCTCTTTGGTGCACTCGGACGCAAGCTGTTGAAGGTGCTCGTGTTTCCGGTGAGCGATGCGCTGCTCAACAAGCCGGCCCGCGTGCTTGCCGAGCGCTGGGAGGCGAACAATCGCGCGTACGGACTGCGTCGGTTCACGCCTGCCGACTATCGGTTGCCGACCGCAACGCCTGCCGAGCGGGACGCGCACGCACTGACAAGCGAAGACGCGTCGGCGCTCACTGCAGGACGGGCACTGATGTTTGTACATGGTACGTTCAGCACGGCGCACGGAGCGTTCCACGAAGTGCCGCTGGAACTCATGCAGGAGTTGCATCAGCGCTATGAGGGACGCGTGTTCGCGTTCAACCACTTCTCGCTCTCGCACGATCCGCTCGAGAATGTGCGGCAGTTCAACACGATGCTGCAGCAGGTGCTTCCGTCAGGCACGCTGGACGTGGACATCATTGCTCACAGTCGCGGCGGACTTGTGGCGCGCACGCTTGCCGATGGCGGTGATGCGTTCGGCCTCGATACCAGTCGCATCAATGTGCATCGCGCCGTGTTTGCCGGCGTGCCCAATCAGGGCACCAAGCTCGCACAGCCGGACCATATGATCGACATGATCGACCGCATGACCACTGGCCTCAACGTGGTGCCGGCTGGTGGCGTGGCTGACATCCTCGAAGGTCTTCTCATTGCCGTCAAGATCATCGGTCACGGCGCGCTCAAGGCGCTGGCCGGACTTCGTTCAATGGATCCGGAAGGAGAGTTTCTCAAGACACTCAACCGTCCAGGCCGCCGACACGATGGCTTTCTCGCCATCGCCGCCGACTACGAACCACGTGATGCGGGCCTCAAGTCACTGGTCGGCCGCGCTGCAAACTCGGTCGTGGATCGCGTCTTCGACAAAGCCAGCAATGATCTGGTCGTGCCCGAAGCCGGTGTGTACGAAGTGAACGGCTCGGACAGTTTCCCCATTGCCAACGATCGGTGCCTTCGCCTGCCAACCAGCGCCGGCATCATGCACACCGGCATCTTCGCGCATCCCGACGTCTCTGTCCGCTTGCGCGAATGGCTTTCGTAGCGGCTCGCTCAGCGCGCGGGTACGAGCACGTCGCGCCGACGGGTGCTCTGCTCGATGAGCGGACGCGAATAGTAGACGGGAAATACGTCGTTGCGGGCCCAGAGCGGAAACAGGTCGCGGTAGTGTGCGCTGGCAGGATTGCCTGACTGACCCGGCACGTTCATGCCCACCGCACGATCCCAGTCCTGTGTGTCCACAAGAAAGCGGAATGAAGCGCCGGAGGTCTGGTTGTTGCCGGAGCTTGCCGCCAGCACGGTATACGGACTGCCGCCGCGAGGCGCCGGCCCCACATCGAGTTGTGCGCGAAGCTGCTCGCCAACAGCGCTGCTCAGCGGGTGCTGAATCAGCGCGTGCTTGTATGCGGTCTGTCCATACTGCCAGCGCGACATGTCTGCGCCAAGCTGTGTGCGCAACTCCGCGATTGCACGCGTGAACGTGCGCGCTACGAGCGAGTCACGTCCCGCAACCGCGTTGCCAGCTGCACCAGCCTCCGCAGCAAACTCCGGTGGCGGTGTAACCAGGAACTGGATGGTGCGCGTCATGCCGACCGACGACAACGAGGATCTCGCTGCGGACGGGATCATGCGCATGTTCATCTCTCGCAGCAGTCGACGCTCCCACGCCACGTAGACGCCGGCGTCGACTGATGTCGGCGTCAACTGGTGATCCCACGACAGCAGGCTCGTGCGCGCGCGTTCGGTCTCCGCATCCGGGAACGTAACGTGGCGCAGCAGCGGCACGAGCGTGCGCGCCGGAATCGACGTGACATCGTGCTGCAACGCGATCATGTCCGCCAGCGTGACGCGACGCGCGCTGCCAAGCACTTCGTGCAGTCGGTCCTGGCGGAACGGGTCCGCCCACGTGAATCCGATCGCCTCCATGTGCGGGTAGGTGAACGCATCGGTCAGGTTTGCGTTCGCCGTTGCGACGTAGCCGCTGGCCGGATTGTAAGCCGACGGGCGCTGTGGAATCGGAAGGTAGCCGTCCCACTCATAGCGTCCGTCGCCAGGCACGGGCACCAGTCCATCCCAGTTGCGACGAATGGGCGCAATGCCAACCGCCTGCCAGCCGATGTTCCCATTGCGATCGGCCCAGACCATGTTCTCGGCGGGAATGTGACTGAACGCGCATGCTGCGACGAACTCTTCCCAAGTGCGCGCCTGGTTCATGCGCAGGCTCGCCAGGTACGGCGCGCCACCGATGTCCATCCATGCAGCGCGCACCGCGTAGGCCGTGCGGGCGGCCGAGTCCTCGAACACGACCGGACCGTGACGTGTGTAGCGCAACGTCACGATGCTCGGCGATGCACCCTTCACGCGGATCGTATCGATGACTTCGCGCATGCGCTCCCACGTGTCCCTGTAGCGATACTCTCGAGCATTTGCGGGATTGATGTCGTACACATACAAGTCTTCCGCGTCAGTGGTGAAAATGGTCAGTCCCCACGCCCCGAACTCATTGTGACCGATTGAGATTCCGGGAATCGTGGGTTCTCCTCCACCGATCACGTTCCAGCCGGGCGCTACAAGGTGTGCCCAGTAACGCAGCGATGGCGCGGCTATCGCGCGATGCGGATCGTTTGCCAGCATCGGCCAGCCCGTTGCAGTACGCGAGCCGTGCACAACCCAGTTGTTACTGCCGATATCGCGCACCTGATTGCGTTCGGTTTGCTGATAGGCTTCGCGTGCAGCCTGTGACAGCGCAGCAAAGCTGCCCGCATTGTTGCGCGCACGCGCTTGAACGATGTGCGCCGGCGTGAACTCGATTGGCCGGCGAAACGCGTTGTATCGCGCGAGGATGTCGCGAGAGAGCAGTGCGCCATCGATCGCCGAGTCGAGTGCGAGACGCGGTTGCCGCGGATGGAAGTTTTGAAGCCGTAAAACCGCCGGCGCGCCGATGGCATGCACCGCGCGACCGTAGTTGAGTTCTTCGCGCACGTTCGCGAGCAGTCCCGCGTGACGCGAAATGACGACGCCCTCCGTCCACGGTTCCGGCAGCGTCCCGAGCAGCCGGAACTCGAGCGGCAGCGACGACGGATTCTGACGTGCCTCGGCGATGTAGCTATTCACACCGCGCACAAACGCCCGCACGATCTGTGCGCCGCGCGGATGGTAGTGTGAGAGCTCACGTTCCATATCGCCGCGAAACTTGAAGAGTCGCGTACCAATGTCACGCTCGACTTCTGCCGGCCCGAGCAGCTCGGCGACCGTTCCGGTCGCCTGTCGACGCCAGAGCTCGAACTGGAAAAGCCGGTCCCGCGCCGCGTTGTATCCCTGAGCGAAGAACAGATCCGGTTCGGACTCGGCGTAGATGTGCGCGATACCGTATGCATCCACGAGTATCTCGACGGGCGCGGCGAGGCCGGTTGCCTGCAGCGTGTCAGCTCGCAACGCTGCAGGCTTCGATGTGGCCGGTTGCGCGCCGATCGCCGTGCCTGCGAGTGATAGGCAGGCCAGCACGGCGAGGAATGCGCGAGTAATGGTGTGTGTCATTCCGCAACGATACACACCGGGTAACACCTGGCTAGAGCCGCCTGCGACGAATGCGCGGACGCGTGGCTAGTGTGGTGCTAGCGCCCTCTACGCGACCATCCCCAGCCTCCACCAAAAAGCAGCAACAGCACCACGATGATCAGGATTGTGGTCGTGGACATGGACTGGCTCCGTCTCCAGGGAAACCGCTGCTTGACGCCGCAAGACGCGACATCGATGCTACACATCGGTATACGGAACGTACCGTGCCTGATGGCGTCGGCAAATCGTCCTCAGGGGTGATCATCTGGACAGCATCTGCGGCTGAGCCGATATTCGTCGCATGCGCATGCCTCGTCGTCAGTTCGCTGCCACCGTTGCCGGTGCCGCTGCAGCCCTGGTCTTGCCGCGACCGGTTCTGGCAGTGGCGCCGCAGTTCCGCACCGGCCGAGTCGGATCAAACGCGCCCGTCATTGACGGTAAGCGACTCAATGCTCGTCTCGCCGAACTCGCGAAGATCGGTGCGCGCAGCGATGGTGGCGTTGATCGTGTAGGCTATTCCGAGCACGACATCGCCGCGCGTAGCTGGATCGAGCCGCTGCTTCAGCAGGCCGGACTCACGGTGCGACGTGATGCCGCCGGCAACATCATCGCGCGACGCGAAGGCAGCGATGCCGCGCTCCGGCCGCTCGTGATCGGTTCGCATATCGACTCGGTGCCGGCCGGTGGTCGTTACGACGGCACCGTCGGCGTATTGGCCTCCATCGAAGTGGCCGACGCGTTGCGAGTCGCCCGCGTGCCGCTTCGTCATCCGCTCGAAGTGGTGATATGGATGAACGAGGAAGGCGGGCTCATCGGCAGTCGCATCGTGGCGGGGCAGTTCGGGGATGACGAGCTCGATGCCAGGTCAGTCGCTGGCGTAACCCATCGCGAGGGCATCACGCGACTCGGCGGCGATCCATCACGTCTCGATGCGGCACGATGGCGGCCCGGTCGCATCGCCGCGTATGTCGAGCTGCACATCGAACAGGGCGGATCGCTCGACCGCGACAGCCTCGAGATTGGTGTGGTGGAGGGCATCGTTGGCATCTATGCGTGGGATGTGATCATCACCGGGCAGCAGAATCACTCCGGCGCGACCGCAATGGTAGACCGCAAGGATGCACTGCTCGCAGCGTCGCGCTACGTGTCGGCCGTTGATCGCATCGTGCGCGCCGAAGGTCAGGCGGTCGGCACGGTTGGACGACTTGCGGTCTCACCGGGCGCCCGCAACGTGATTCCTGGCCGAGTCGACGCGTCGCTCGAGCTGCGCTCATTGGACGAAGCACGCATTGGTCGGCTGTTCGAGGCGATAGAGCGCGAATGCACGCAAATCGCGGAAGCCAATGGCACGGCATTCGAGTTCAAACTCGCGCAATCGCGCGGCCCGTCCATGTGCGTGCCCGCCATTCGCGATGTGGTGCGCTCAGAGGCGCGGGCACTTGGCCGAAGCACGAGCGAATTGCCGAGCGGCGCGGGTCACGACGCGCAGAGCATGGCGCACCTCGGACCAATGGGCATGCTCTTTGTGCCGAGCGTCGGCGGCATCAGCCACTCGCCGTGGGAGTTCACTCAGCCGGCGCAGGTGACGTCGGGCGCGGAGGTGTTGTTGCAGGCGGTGTTGGCGCTGGATTCAAACCCTCCTGCAGCGACCTGAAATACAGCCGAAGCGCAGCGCTTAGACTAGGACGCCACGGCCGAACTGAAGATTCTCGCTCGGCTGACGAAATTTTCCGGACAAAGCGGACGCGATCTCATGCCTACGCTCTCGGCGGCAGACTTCGTCATCGTTCCTGAACCCTCGGCATTGGTGCTGCTCGTCGCCGGAGGACCTTTGCTTCTGGGCAAGCGCGCAGCCCGCGCCAACTGAGTTCTACAGAAGCGCGAGCGTGGTGAAGCAACGATCACGGCGGAACTTGTTTCCATACGAACCAGTATCTATTGCTCCCGCCGTTAACACGGCAGTTTCATTCGTACAGCGTGGAGCAATGCATGCAGGTGGAAATCTGGTCGGATATCGCGTGTCCCTGGTGCTACGTCGGTAAGCGCCGGTTTGAATCGGCGCTTGCGCACTTCGCTCATCGCGATGCGATCACGGTGACTTGGCGGAGTTTTGAGCTCGACCCCCACGCTCCGCGCCAGCATGACGAACCGCAGCCGGAGTTGCTCGCCCGCAAGTATCGAACGACTGTCGAGCAGGCACGTGCGATGAACGGACGCATGACCGAAGCGGCAGCTGGAGAGGGCCTTGCATTTCGGCTCGACGACGTCAAGGTGGGCAATACCTTTGACGCGCACCGCCTGCTGCACTTGGCCGCACAGCACGACCGCCGCGAGGCACTCGCCGAACGGCTCTTCGCCGCGTACCTGGGTGAGGGTGCGTCACTTGGCGACACGCAAACGCTTGTGACGCTCGCCACGGAGGTCGGTCTGGATTCCGACGAGGCGCGCACGATGCTGGCGACTGAGCAATTTGCCGACGCCGTGCGACGCGACGAGGCCGAGGCGCAACAGATCGGCGTGACCGGCGTGCCGTTTTTCGTGTTCGATCGACGGTATGGAGTGTCAGGAGCGCAAAGTCCCGAGGTGCTGCTCGGCGCGCTTCAGCAAGCGTGGGATGAGCGTGCGCCAGCCATGCAGCTTGTGGGCGGCGATCTCGCAGGGGCCGACTGCACCGACGGCGCCTGTTCGACCGCGCCGGACAGCCCCTAGCCCAGCCACCGGGGTCCAATCGCCATACGGATCGCAGTCAACGCAATATTCGGTCATATGGCTTGGGCCATCTGGCCATTCAACCTCGACATGTCGACGGACGCGAATAGCACGAGTCCGCTATCACCCGCATCCCGCGGGTGCGCTTCCATCCGGGAGCCCTTGTGTTCTTCGCGCGGCGTCTGGAGTTTGTGGATTCATCCCCCACCCGACCATCTCCCGAGAACCCTCCATCCCCTACTCCTTCGAGACGTTTCGTCCCCACTACGAAGCCGCCCAGGTTGGCGCTCAAGCTGTGCACGGCGTCAACAACGCCACCAAGCCCGTTGCGGCGGATGTTGCTTTCAAACTTTACCAGCACGCGCTCAAGCCCGCGCTTGGCTTCCATGTTTTTGGACGCCACGTTACCGGTGACAAGGCGAAGGAGGTGCAGGCCTTGCGCACCAAGAAAGGCAACACAACGTCGCTGCCGGCGCACATGCAAGGCATCACCAAGAGCCCTCTCGACAAGTTCGAAAAAAACTTCGGGTACGTGAACGACACCGGCGATGGCTCCATCCTCATGATGGGCGGCGGGAAGTGGAATTTCACCGTGAACGATGCGTGGCTGCTTGGCGGCGTGCACTCGCAGTTGGCGTTCTATGCCGCCTCGGTGATCAGCAAGGACAACATGTTGGACAAGAACTACTCGCTAAGCATCACCGGCCGTGAGCTGATGGGCTTGGCGCTCTTCGGCTACAAGCAGGTCCACAATCACAAGGCGCTCGGTGTTGTTTACGTCTGCGAAGACCTGCACAAGGCCGCAGCAGCCACACTGGTGGCTTATCAAGCCGCCGTTGGCGGCATCAAGTCCAAGTCAGACGCCGCCTCGTTCTTCAAGAAGGCGGGCTTCAAGCTCGACTGAGCAATGGGTCCGCAGGGCCCAACAGCTGGTGCAACTCGAGCCTTTGGCCGGTGGTGCCGCACAGACGCCACCACCGGCCGCCTACGACTACCGCGACGCGTTGGCCAAATCGCGAATCGCTTGCGCCATGGCGCGCACCCTCGCTGAGTCCTTCGCGCCCGCGGCATCGCGATCCACCTGACCAGCGAGCGTATTCAGCGCCGTACCCCGCGCCGCACCCGACCGGCGCTCCGCCGCGTCGAGCGCACAGA
>JBGTFN010000537.1:0-5627 GCA_041747275.1 Gemmatimonadaceae bacterium
AGCAGCACGGCGCCGCCGATGAGCGGCACCGCGGCAGCCGGCGGTGGTGGCACGGGCGGCAGGTTGCTCGGACCGATCGTGGTGCCGGCAAGAAACACCGCTGAGGCCACGAGCCCCACGGGCGTGTCCAGTCCCGCGGCATTGCCCGCATCCCATACGTCTCGGCGCGTGGAGTCATCAGGACGCACAATCCACTGCTCGATGGCGCCCAGCGCCGCGTGCACCTGGGACGTGGGAGACACCCCACCGGGCATCTGCGTAGCGTGACGCGCGGAAATCCACGCCCACCAGATGCTCTCGCGCGCCGGTAACACGGCGGCGATGAGGCGAATCGCCGATGGTACCTGTTCCCCCGCGAGCCACGATTCGTACAAGGCGTCGAGCGTAAGTTCGGGCTTCACCAGTTCGAGGGCCGCGTCATCGGGTGCCGCGCGCTGCAACAGCCACCGCATGAGCGGTGACAGTGCGGCCATCGGATCGGGAGAGACAACAAGTGGCGTGGTCATGATGCCTCCGGTCAGTTGATCATGGTGATGCCGCCCTTGATCATCACCATCGCATCGCCGTTGACCTGCGTCATCGGTGCCTTGACCTGCGCCATGGCCGTGCCTTCGATCTTCACCATGATGCCCTTGATCGTGACACCCATCTGATCGACGACGATGGAGTTGGCGCCCACCTTGAGCGTGATCTTCTGCATCGCTTCGAGCGTGATGCTGCCCAGATTGGCCTTCTCGGTGATGTTCCCCATCTTCACCGTGGTGGCCAGGTTGCCCATGCTTACTTCGAGCGACACGTTGCCCTGCTCGACCTTCGTAGTGTCGTTGCCGGTGATCTTGGTGTCCTGCTTGCCCTTGATGGTCACCTTGTTGTCCTGCGTGACCTCATGCGTCTGGTTCTGCTTGACCACCACCTTGCGATTCTTCGCCACCGTGATCGACTCCTCGCCATTCACGGTGACAGTGTGGTTTTTTTCCACGTGAAGGATGCGGTTGTTGTCGGAGACGGTGACCTTCTGCTCGCCTTTCTCGATGGTGTGCGTGTCGTTGCCTTCCTTGACCGTGCGCGTGTCGTGGTTGGTGATGATCGTAGTGCGATCGTGCTCGACCTCGCGCAGCTCATCGTTCTTCACGAGTGTATGCAGGTCCTTCTCGGCCTGCATGTAGATCTGCTCGGCGTCCTTCTTGTCCTCGAAACGCAGCTCGTTGAAGTTCTCGGCACCGCCCTTGAGCGTGCTCTTGGTGCGCACACCGCTTTGCGTCTTGTTGTCGGGCAGTGTCCAGGGCGGCAGGTTGGCGCTGTTGTACAAGCTGCCCACCACCACCGGATTGTCGGGATTGCCGTCGAGGAACTCGACGATCACCTCATGCCCGATGCGCGGCAGGAACACGCTGCCGAACTGCTGTCCCGCGAACGACTGCGCAACGCGGATCCAGCACGAGTTCGCGAGCTTGCGTGAGTCCTCCAGGTCCCATTTGAACACCACCTGCACCCGACCATGCTTGTCGGTGTAGATCTCCTCGCCTTCGGGACCCACCACCACGCCCACATGTGAACCGCTCACGCGCGGCCATGGCGTCACGCGCGCCGGACGAAACGGCGTGTTCGCCGGAATCGCGCGGAACGCGTTGCTGTAGCCTTCCGTCAATCCATCCGACGAGTGATATGAACCGTTGCTGCCACTATGCTCCACTGTCGTCACGAAGAGCGACACATTCATGCTCGCGTCCGGATGATCGGATACGTCGGTCTTGGCACCCGACGCGAGTCCGGTGTATCTGGACACACCGACATACGTCACCGCCATCGCCTCCGCACGTTCCTGTCTGAGCCGCGAGTAGGCTTTCGCGTCAGCCGACAACTTGGCCGCATCGCTGGCCGTCTCACCGCCGCTGTGCGAGATGCCCGTGCGATGCGCGGCCGCTTGCTGCTCGAAGAGGTACGCCTTGACGTCTCCCGGCGGACTGAACCCACCGGATGACGCGGTCACGTCCCCGACGTTCTTGGTGGCGAGAAACTCGCTTGCCGAACGCACGCGCGTTTCGGCGACGTACGGCAACGATTCCACCGAGAGTGAGGAGAGCGTGGTGCCGGTCTGCAGCTGCGGGTTGAACTTGAGCTTGGACACGCCCCACGCCGGTTGCGCCGACGCGGTTGAATCGCCGAGTACGAGCTTTGCTTCGCTGCCCTTGTGATCGAAGCGGTAGAAGATGCCTTCCTGTTCGAGCAGGCGCGCCACGCACTGCCAGCGACTCTCACGATAGCGAAAGCAGTACGGCCGCGGCTCCAGCGTGCGCGTGAGCTTCCACTCGTGCGGTGTGCCCTTGAGCAGATTGTCGGCAATTTCCCGCGCCGACTTGCTCTGAAAAATCTCGAATCCTTCGTCCAGCGCGAGCACCCAATGCGGCGGCATGATCTCGAGCGTGTAGCCCGTATAGCCGGCAACCACCGAGCCACCGCGCGCCATGCGGCTGACCACGCCGTGAATCGTGCGATCCGAGCCATCATCCACGCGCAGGCGAAGCGTCACCGACTTGAGCAGCAGATCCTTCGCCGCGAGGTCACCGCGCTCGCTCATCGCATGCACGGTGAACCGGAAGAAGGAGGACACGTGCTCCTCCCCCTCCCAGCGCGTGAGCAACAGCACGTCCTCACCGAGCGGCGTATCCAGTCGGAACGGGCGATCCTTCTGCGAATAGGACATCAGGCGTTTCCTCGATGGTGCGCGTGAACCCGCCGCCTCAGACTGCAGCCATGGCCGTGTCGGCGACCGGTTCGTAGGTGAAGTCGCCGTCGTCGCCCACGCCCACTCGCATGCCCGTTGCATGCAGACCTTCGGCCATGGACGACAGCAGCATGCGCGAAATCTCCGGCAGCAGCGTATTGCTCAGGATGTTGTCGACGTTGCGCGCGCCGCTTTCCACTTCGGTGCATCGCGCGGCAACCTGCGTGATGAGCGTGTCGTCGTACATCATCTCCACGCGATGCGCCTCGTTGAGCCGGCGCGCAATCTTGCGCACCTTGAGGCGCACGATCTGCTTGAGGTTCTCGTCGCGCACAGGGTAGTATGGCACGATGACCATGCGGCCGAGGAACGCGGGCTTGAAGACCGCGTCGAGCTCCGGCTTGAGCGTCTTCGCCATCGCGTCGGGGAACGGCATCGTTTCAGGGTCGGCAGTGAGCTTCATGATCGACTCGGTGCCGGCATTCGTGGTCAGAATGATGAGGCTGTTGCGGAAGTTGATCTGCCGCCCTTCGCCATCATCCATCACGCCCTTGTCGAACACCTGGAAGAAGAGCTCCAGTACATCGGGATGTGCCTTTTCCACTTCGTCCAGAAGCACCACACTGTACGGACGGCGGCGCACGGCCTCGGTGAGCACGCCACCTTCGCCGTAGCCCACGTAACCCGGCGGTGAACCCTTGAGGGTGGACACGGTGTGCGCTTCCTGAAACTCCGACATGTTGATGGTGATGATGTTGTGTTCACCACCGTACAACAGGTCCGAGAGCGCCAGTGCAGTTTCGGTCTTGCCCACGCCGCTCGGCCCCACGAGCATGAAGACGCCCTTGGGCTTGTCGGGGTCCTCGATGCCGGCCTTTGACGTGCGCACACGACGCGAGATCATCTCGAGCGCGTGGTCCTGACCAATCACACGCGCACCGAGCTGCTTCTCGAGTTCGAGCATCGTGGAGAGCTCGTCGCGCATCATCTTGCCGACGGGAATTCCGGTCCAGCCGGAGATGACCTCACCCACGATGGACGCGTCTACGAACACACGCACCAGCGGCTGTTCGCCCTGCATGGTCTCGAGCTCGCTGTTGAGCGTGTTCAGTTCCTCGCGCAGCGTTGCCGCCTCATCGCCGACAGGATTCTCCGACTGCGCCTCGAGCTTTTCGCGCACGCCCTTGATGCGCTCGACCAGGGAGCGCTCGTCGTTCCAGCGGGCCTCGAGTGACGCAAGCTGCTCCTGCACCGCTTCGCGTCTGGTCGCGATGGACGCCAACCGCTCCCGGTGATCGGCGCCGGACGCCTGTTCGCGTGAGAGCACGCGGTCCTGTAGCGCGAGATCATCAAGCGTGCGGCGCGCATCTTCAACCAGTGCAGGTGTCGCACTCTGCCCAAGCGCCAAACGCGCGCATGCCGTGTCGAGCACACTCACCGCCTTGTCGGGCAACTGGCGATCGGGCAGGTAGCGATGCGACAAGCGAACCGCCGCCTCGGCGCCGCTATCCAGAATGCGCACGCTGTGATGCTTCTCGAGCGCGGGCACGACAGCACGCAGCATCAGGCAGCACACCTCTTCCGACGGCTCGTCCACCTTCACGAGCTGGAAACGACGCGACAGTGCGGGATCCTTCTCGAAGAACTTCTTGTACTCGCTCCACGTCGTGGCCGCGAGTGTGCGCAGCTCGCCGCGCGCAAGCGCCGGCTTGAGCAGGTTCGCCGCATCGCCCTGACCTGCGGCACCGCCCGCACCGATCATCGTATGCGCTTCGTCGATGAACAGAATGATCGGTGTTGGCGAGTTCTTGACCTCTTCGATCAATCCCTTGAGGCGATTCTCGAACTCACCCTTTATGCCGGCGCCTGCCTGCAACATGGCGAGGTCAAGCGAGCGCAGCGACACATTGCGCAGCGGCGGTGGCACATCGCCCTCGGCGATTCGGCGCGCGAAGCCCTCCACCACGGCCGTCTTGCCCACGCCCGCTTCACCCACGAGAATCGGGTTGTTCTGACGGCGACGCGTGAGGATGTCGATGACCTGCCGCACTTCGAAATCACGGCCGAGCACCGGGTCGATCTTGCCGGCGCGCGCATTGGCCGTGAGATCCACCGTGTACTGGTCGAGGTTTGGCGTACGCCCGCCCGCCTTGGGCGCTCCGCCACCTGAGGACGCACTCGCCGCCGACGCCGCCGAGTCGATCGCGCCGATTTCGGCCGCTGCTTCGGAAGACGCGGCCGTGATCGTGGCGAACTCCTTCTTGAGCACTTCGGCCGCGATCTTCTCGAACTCCTTGCTGATGTCAGCCGCCATGCGCGAGAGCTCGTCCACCGTGAGCAACGCGAGCAGGCAGTGGCCATGCCGCACGCGTGGGGCACCAAACTCGATCGAGCCAATGGTCCAGCCTTCGCTCAACATCTTCACCAGCGACGGGCTCAGGCTGGGTGTCCGTGCGTTCCCCGTCTTCAGCTTGTCGAGCGCGCGGGCGAGATCGTCGGCCAGGCGCGAACGGTTGACGCCGAAATGCTTCAGGATGACCGCGACATCATTGTCAGCGGCATCGAGCGCCTTCACGAGGAAGTGCTCGATTTCCACATCGTAGTTGGTGCGCGCGAGGCACAGGCCAGCGGCCGCTTCGACCGCGCCGCGGGTGGGAGCGTTCAGCTTCGCGATGAGACCGCGCAGATTCACAGCCATTGGTTCTCCATCAGACAAGCGTCAGAAACAGGGAGCGCACTCAACAGAGCGCGAGGTGAACATCGTCGGCATCTCGCGACGCCGGTTTGGAACGCAGCCAGGTGCCAAGCCCCAGTCGCGGTGCACCGCTTGCCCCGATCTGAGCCTGGGGCACTTCGTCCTTCGCCAGCACGAGCTGCACTTCCACACCGACCTGATCGTCGG
>JBGTFN010000538.1:0-1798 GCA_041747275.1 Gemmatimonadaceae bacterium
GTGTCCGAAAAACTCCAGCTGCTTCTTGTCGATATCGAGCTGGTTGGCGCGCTTGGTCGGGTTGTGCTCGTCGCCGTTGTAGTTGATCATGTACGCCTCCTTGCCCAGCCGGCGCAGCGCAACGAAGAACTCGATGCCCTGATACCATGGCACTGCGCCGTCGTTGTCATTGGCCATGAACAGCAGCGGCGTCTGAATGCGATCGGCGAAGAACAGCGGCGAGTTCTCGATGAAGCGCTCCGGGTATTCCCACAGCGTGCCGCCGATGCGGCTCTGACCCGACTCGTACTGGAACGCGCGCGAGATGCCGGTGCCCCAACGAATGCCGCCATACGCACTCGTCATGTTGACGACCGTGGCGTTGGGCACTGCGGCCGCGAACAGATTCGTCTGCGTGACGAGGTACGCCGTCTGATAACCGCCCCACGACTGTCCGCCGATGCCGATGGCGTCCTTGTCCACGAAGCCGCGCTGGATGAGCGACTGCACGCCCGGCACGATCGACTTGTACGCGCTCGGCCCGGGATAACCGTTGGTGTACTTGATGTCCGGCATGAACACGATGTAGCCGAGTGAGTTGTAGACCGTCGGGTTCACGATGTTGCGTCCGGCCGGTCGCACATAGCCGTGCAGTCCGTCCGAATGCGTCTCGTAGAAGTAGACGACCATTGGATACTTCCTGCTGGCATCGAAGCCATCGGGCGTATAGAGCAATCCCGCCAGCGAGTCGCCGTCAGCGCTGATCCAGCTGTAGAGCTGCACGTTGCCGCGCGCATACTCGTCCTGATCGGGCATCGCATCGGAAAGTTTCGACAATGACGTGATCGACTCACCAGCCCAGATGTCCGGAAACTCACGGTAGTCGGAACGCGTGACCATGTAACGCTCCGCGTCGCGCGCCTTGCTCAGTCCACCGAAGCGCTTGGGTGCCATGAGCACGCGCGTGGGCGTCGAATCGCTGAAGCTGCCCCGGAACCAGCCCGACGACTTGCTCACGTCATCGAATGCGGTGAGCAGCACCGGCTTGGCGGGATCGATGGTGCGCTCCTCCGGGTCGAGTGATTCCACGCGAAACGTATGCTGCGTCGCGCGGCCGACGCCGCCAGTGAGACGACGGGGTGCAGTCGCCGCACGCGGATCGATCACCCACACATCATATCGATCGTTGACGAGCATGTAGCGGTCATCCGTGGTCCAACCGGACAGGCCCCAGGCGGCGGGGGTGCTGGGCGTGCTCCACGTTTCCTGACTGAAGCGAACGCCCTTGATATCGGCCGTGACGTTGCGCGTCTGCTTCGTGGCGATGTCATACGCGTGCCACTGCTCCTTGTCGAACCACGTCACGTACTTCGCGTTGGGCGAAAGCTGCGCTCCTCGTTCGAGCTTCTTTGCAATGAGCGTGCGCGAGCCGGTGGTCGCGTCCACGATGTACACGTCGCTGCCGCCTTCGCCCTCGATCGCGTCCATGAGATACGGCACGTTCGTGACGGCCAGGCCAATGCGTCCATTGTCACTGAGCTGCACGTTCGGAAGCGAGTCATCCGTAAGACGCACGACGCGGCGCAGCTTGGGATGATACAGCGACGTGAACGTGCGATTGCGATCGGCGCCTGCCTGACGTGCCTGCGTCGGCTGAAGGCGCGTGTCCTGCCAGTGCCACAGGTCGTAGATGGCCTTGTTGGCGAGCGAGTCGGCGGGAATGCTGTCCGGCGGCGGCGCGGCAACGCCGAACTGCAGCGCCGAGCCATCACACACGAAGTCGAGCCGGCTGCGCTCGGGAATCATCATGCCGTCGCGG
>JBGTFN010000539.1:0-7114 GCA_041747275.1 Gemmatimonadaceae bacterium
CATCGGCGGTGCCCGTGAGTGCGGCGCGACCGGCGCTTCGCGCTGAGCGTTTGCTCGCTGCGCCGATCGGCCGTGGTCAGGACAAAGACTCGATCAACATGCGGAAGGACCTCGAAAAACGCATCAGGCGTTTCCATCGCACATGGCGCGATGCATGGACGAAGTCGATGATCGATCGCGGACTCGTCAACATCAATCTTGCGCTCACCATCAACGATTACAGCTTTCGCAACCTCACCCCGGAGGCCAGGCGCTACGAGTCGTTGATGTGCAGCGCGGGTTGGATCGGCGAGGCGGGCATGGCGAATGCCGAGGCGACGCTATACGGCACCAACATCCGAGCGCCGGCGACTGCCGACGAACGTGTGTCCGCGACGGCGCGCATGGTGGGTGCGGCACTCGCGGTGACGGAGACGGATGTGGGCGAGCGGGCCACGCCCGTAGCACAGGGCTTCCTGAACGAACAGGCGCTGGACTTCAGCCGTCGCATTCGCAGCGGGCGCAACAAGGGCCAGGTGTGCCCGCGATGGCTGGCCGACGAAGACGTCATTCCACTCGACGAAGGCGAACGCATCGACCTCGCACTAACGGTGGCTGTCAGGCCGCGGATTCGGCGGTCGCGCGACACCGTGATCACTCGACTGTCGGTGGCGGCTGCGAAGTACCCGGGTGACGGATGGGTCGCGGGTCAGCGCGTGCGCTTCCTTGTCGACAACGCCGATCTCGAATCGGCAGTGACCGCAGCGCGCGAGTGCCGCGCGAGCACAGCGTGGTGCGAAGCTCTGTTAGGCTACACATACGAACAGAGCGGCAACGTGCTCGCGGCCGACAGCGCATTCAGGCGCAGCGTGGATGCCGAGTTTCCATCCGGCGCGGCCAGCTGCGTGGATACGACCGTATTTGTGATGCTCTCCACCGGTGCGCGTCGCGATGCGCACAATCGCAACTGTGGACAGCAGCGCGCGCTCGTCGAGCGAATCTGGTGGCTCTCCGATCCGCTGTGGAGCGTGCCCGGCAATGAGCGCCGTGCCCTGCACTACTCGCGTCGCACCAGCGTGGCGCTGCGTGCGGCATTCGATGAGGACGAGCGTTACGTGTGGCGTGACATCGCGGCAGGTGATGCGCTGCAGGAAACGATCGTGCGCTATGGTTGGCCCACGCACACGTACTGGGGCGGATGGAGCATGGACTCCGCGTTCGACGTGGCGCGCCAGTCGCAGATGATGGAGCCGTGGGCGCCGTACACCACCAAGGAGTACGCACCCGATCGCGTTGCACTCGTGCCAGTGATGAGTGCCATCGATTCGCCGTTCGTCGCAAAGGCGGAGGATTGGCCGATGGCACGTCCGGACGGCGTCTCGCTCGAACAATGGTGGCCGTATGAGCACTCGGCGATCCCCGGTCGTATCGCGACGCTTGCCGAGGGACAGTCGTTCATGCTCAGGCGCGACAGCACGTTGCGTTATGGCATCGCGATCGACGATCCGGTGCGTCAGTTGGACCCGCGCGTGACAGCGTTACCGCGACTGCTGCTGCTCGCGAGCAGCTCACCCGCCGCGATACGCGTCGTCGCAGACACTGTGCTGCCTCTCGGTCGCACGCTTCGCACGGGTGGCACGCTGCTGGCACGGCCGCAGGTGCTCAGCCTGGAGGTTCCAGGCCGCGCGCCATTCGAGATCGCGCATCGCCGCCGATTCGGTGTGACGCCACCTCCGTCGCTTGCGCAGATGTCCGAAGGTGATGTGGCACTGTCCGATCCGGTGTTCGTGCTGTTACCGAGGCGCGGTGCGCCGGCGCCGACTGATCCTGATGTCGTGCTCGAGACGATGACTGGATCGCTGGAGTTGCCGCGCACCGCGCCGCTCGCTCTTTACTGGGAGAGCTACGGATTCGCGCCGAGCGATACCGTCGCCGTCGAGGTGCGTATTGCGAGACGAGATGACGTTGGTGCGTTGCGTCGGCTCGGTGCGGCGCTCGGCGTGGCCGATGGCATGCGTGACAGCGTGAGCATCACGTGGCGCGAACCCGACCCGGGCCGGTCGGCTCAGGTGATTCCGGCGCGCATAGCGACCGTCACCCGCGCAATCTCGATGGACCTGCGCAACCTGGTTGTCGGCGCGTATGACTTCAGTGTGGAAATGACGCGTCCCGACGGCGTGCGCGCGCGTGGTGTACGACGAGTCACGATCATCGAATAGTCGTGCTCCGCATCACGCGTCAGGATCATCGCATAGCGGTGCTCTGGGCGTAGCGCACTGCGCTTGCGTCAGCGGCCGCGAACAGATCCACCATGGGCGCGGGATACTCGTCACCGATCGCGACGTCGAACTGCAGGAGTTCGTTTGCGCTCAGCGTGTCCGGCCGGTAGATGCGAGCGTCGGGAATGCGCGACAGCTCGGGCAACCAGTGTCGCGCAAACGAACCATCCGGATCGTACATCGCCGCCTGCTTGTGCACGTTGAAGAAGCGGAACCCTCGCGCATCGTTGCCGACGCCGGCTACATAAGCCCAGTTGCCCCAGTTGCTGGCCACGTCGTAGTCGATGAGGAGAGACTCGAACCATGCGGCGCCGGCACGCCAGTCGATGCCGAGCACGCGCGTCAGGAAACTCGCCACATTCTGACGCGCACGGTTGCTCGTGTAGCCGGTGCACGAAAGCTCGCGCATCGCAGCATCGACGAGTGGAAACCCGGTCGTGCCTTCTGCCCATCGGTTGAAGTCGACACGGGCATCATGGTCGCGCAGCGAACGCGACGGAAAGCGCAAACCCTGCAGTCCTCCCGGCGCAAACAGCCGGGCGCCCCATCTGGCCGACACCCACCGGAAGTAGTCGCGCCAGTGCAGTTCGAAGATCAGCCATTGTGTGTCGTCGTTTCGCACGCGCTGCGATTCGTAGCGCCGGACTTCTTCGTACACCGTGCGCGGTGACAGACAGCCCAGCGAGAGCCATGGCGACAGCTTGCTGGAGTCGTCGGTTTCGAGCAGTCCGTTGCGCGTTGTCTTGTATGTGCGCAGACGGTCATCGTTCCAGATCCACTGGGTGAGTCGACGCAATGCAGCTGCTTCCCCGCCCACGAAGGTGTAGAGCGCGCGCGAATCGTGAGCGGGGTCGGCAAGGCCGAGCACGAGCAACGTGGGGATCTCGCCCGCGTGCACGGGCACCGGGTCGAGCGAAGTGGGGGCCGGCAGCGGATCGCGGATCGGAATGCGAGGAACGCCTCGCTTCTCGACCAGGTTGCGGTACTGTGAAAACGTGTCGGGAACGTCGTGCATCGCGAGCGGAAGATCGCTCTGGTGGACCAGTGTATGGCCGCTGAACGTGCGCGTGTGTATCGAGTGTTCGTCGAGCGCGCGCAGGACAGCACGTTGCACCGCTTGCTCCTCTGGCGCGAACTCATCGTGCCAGAACACTTGTGCCGCGCCACAGCGCACAGCGACCTCGGGCACGATCTGCTCCGGCGCACCGCTGCGCACGACAAGCTCACCACCAATCTCGCGCGCATCATCTCGCAACGCGTGCAGAGACTCGATGAGGAAGCGCGCGCGAAACGGTCCGGTCTTCGGCCAGCCGACGTCGAGCGCGCGAAACTGACGAGGATCCACGCAGTACAGCAGCACCACTCGTGCGCCTTCCGCAACGGCGGTGTACAGCGGCTCGTGATCGTGCAGCCGCAGGTCGTTGCCCAACCAGAGCAGTACGACGGGCCTGTCGGAAGTCCGCTCCGACGCCACTACTTGCGCAGCACTTGCACAGTTGTGTTGTTGCGCGACTCGCGCACGTACAGTTTCAGCGAGATGCGTCCCGCACTCTTGTCCCAGTGGTAGCTCTCACCCGAACCGGCGTCGATCGCCGCCACCGATGCCGCCGCCGGCAAACGCTGCTGCGAGTAGTCGCGGTACACTGCCACGCTGTCGCCCGTAAACGGGAACGACACACGAACCCACTCGCCTGGACTGGCACGCTGCAGCAGCAACCGCAGCCTGGCGCCCGCCGCCGGCTCCTGGGTGATCGCGAAGGTACGCTGTGCCTGCACGGTCATGCTCGCCTGCACCGGTTGATTGGGAACGCCCACCAGTCGCACCTCTGCGCCGTCATCTCTCTTTATGGTCAGCGGTGCCACCGCCTCCGCCGACTCGGACAGAATGCGGAGATTGAGATAACGATGTGGACAGGCAAACGCGTTCCATAGCGGCCGCGACTCGCAGGCGGGTGTGCGCAGAAACGCCAGGTTCGGCGTCACGACCCAACCCGCACGTCCCGTGAGCGTTCCATCCACATCATAGATCACGCCCGACTTGTCGCCGTCCTTGTTCGCCGCCGGTGTATCCAGATACACGGCATTCGATTCGCGCAGCGATGCGCCCCGGCTGTAGTTGTCCGTCGCCGTGTTGAAACCGTTGTTGCGATTGTAGCCGTATGCGCTGGCCGGCCGGCCCGGTCGCGAGACGAAGTTCGCGAACGTCACATCGGCCGCGCCCACCGTGCCGTCGTAGTACTCGAAGCCACGAATGGGGAACGTGCTGTTTGGCACAGATGTGACATTGTCCGTCTCGCCCACAACGAATGATCGCTCGATCGACGTGGTGCTGTTCGCGAACGTACCGCCGATCATGTTGTCGGCCAGCACCGCGCCGACCACCCGCTGCGCCGAACCTCGGAGCCAGATGCCTCGGCTGCGATGCTTGTACGCGGTGAAGTTTTCGAACACCGCCACGACCGGCGTGCCATTCGAGACAGCACCGGTGCGCGGGTGATAGCTCGTGGTTTCCGTGGTGCCATCCGGTTTCGGGCCATCATCCACCTGCAGACCGGGACGATGGTTCGAGTGCGCGACGTTATCGCGGAAGACGCCGAGCGGCGTATTGCGCGGCCGATCGGGTTGGCCGCTCGACAGACCCGTGGGTGCTGCTGGCAATGCGTACCAGAACCCAAACCCCACGGAACCGGCCGCGACGTTGCCCTCGACGTGATTGTCCGGATGCGTGAGCCAGAACGTGGCGGGCGTGGCGTCGGACGCGAGCAGGCGCACATTCGTGGCCGGCACTCGCGCGACGAGCCCGAGATTGCGCTCGATTCGGTTGCCCGACTCCGCGCCATCCTCCAGGAAGTAGCCGTGTCCGAGGTGATCGTAGCACACGTTGTGCGACGCCACCGTGTTGTCGGTGCCATGAATCGTGAGGCAGCGATTGTTGGTCTTCCAGATCGACGCGTTGCGAACGTATTGCCCCGTTGCATCGCCGAGCATGTGCCAGTGCACCGCGTAGCGCGCGAGCCGTCCGCGCTGTCCCATGCGATAAAACTCCACACCGTCCACGCGCATGGTGCCGCCGGGCAGCACGATCAGGTGTCCGCCGAAGCCTGTACTCGCGAAGCTGTCGCTCTGCACCACGATGTTGCGTGTGAGCAACCCAACTTCGGCGCGTTCGTCCACCGCGCGTCCGTGGATCTGCTGTATCGTGCCCCAGTGACGCCACGAGAGCGCGCGCGAGATCGAGACTGACGAGCCATTCACGGCAGTGATTTCTGTCTCGTCCGCATGGTGTGCATCGAAATCCGTGGACGCGACGACGATCCGGTCGCCTGCGCGCCACGGCAACTTGCCGCCTGCACTGGCGGCGATGTTGTCAGCAAGCTGCAAGGTCGTGGCGCCAGCGTCCGCCGTAGCGGCGAGGCGTGTCCATGAAATGCGCGGCTCGCCGTGCATCTCCAGCGTGCCGCCAGGCAAGACGGCCAACGCCTTGGCACCGGTCGGGATGTGGTCGGGCACTTCGGGACCCGTGAGCGTGAGCACGAAACGGCGCCTGTGCGGCCGCGCCTCCGTGCCAACCTGCAACGTGCCTTTCACGTGCACCTCTGTGGCGCTCAATGCCACGTCCGCGTCAGTCGCAACGCGCAACGTTCCATTGATCACCAGGCGGGTGAGCGGCGGCGGGGACACATCGAGCACCACCGTGCGTCCCTCAGGAATGATCACGCCATCGTTCAGCCTCGGCACAAGTGCCGGTGCCCAGGTTGCCGGATCGGACCATCGCATACCGGCCAGCGTATCGCTCGGCGGCGGCGGCGGCGGCGCGTTGTCAGGACCGGTGCTGTCCTGCGCGCACGCTACAAACGATGCACCAGCGATAGCCATCAGGATGAAGCAGCGCACACCATGCTGGCGACGTGACATCTCATGAGCCTTGAAAAAGTGGATGCCTCAGTCTGCCGGTGGCTAACCAGCGACCGCCATTTCACGAACGGCTCGCACCCTCACAACATCAACTGCCGGTCCAGGCCAGCACAGCACTCTCACTGCCTTCTTCCAGCTCGTGGGCCGACTCACATTACCGATCTCCGATATCCACCGAAATCGAGCGCCACTTACCCTGGTTGAACCGCCACACGCTCAGAACACAGCGTGTGATATGCCCGCTCAGGATGGCCAGCCAGATGTGATGCGGCTCGAGCGTGCCGAAGCGCTGCACAGCGAAGCAGATGCCAAGCGGCAACACCACTTGCGAGACAATTGAGATATACAGCGGACTGCGGGTATCACCGGTGCCCTGCAGCGCACCGGTATACGTGAGTGCCACCGCGATAAACACGCCTGACACGCTCAGGTATTGTAGCAGCTGCACGCCGAGCTGCACCACGACCGGATCGTCCATGCCGAACACGCCGAGCAATACGCGCGGAATGAATAGATAGAGCAGTCCGAAGGCGGCCGCTCCGAAGAACGCAATGCGTGCCGCCATGTGCGCAGCCTGCTCCGCGCGGTCCTGATTGCCCGCACCCAGATTTTGACCTGCAACTGTGGCAACAGCGCCCATCAAACCGACCGATGTCCACGTCACCAGCGAAAATAACTGCGTGTATGAAATCGCGTAAGCCGCTTGCGCCGCCGCGCTCTGAGCGAGCGAGCCGACAAATGAAAGCAGGAAAACGCCCCCGACGTTCATCGCAATTCCCTGAATCCCGGCGGGCAGACCGAATTTAAATAATTTTCTGATGACTTTCCAATCGGGCGCGTAGCCGTTTTTATTGCGAATCTAAACGACCCAGCCGCCGTTCCAGAGTTTCCAAAACGAATAGACGGCGACCAGACCCGAAGCCAGACACGTTCCGATTGCC
>JBGTFN010000540.1:0-16126 GCA_041747275.1 Gemmatimonadaceae bacterium
CGGCAACTGGTGCTCGCGGGTTTCGGTTCGTACTCTTCGCATGGGTGGTGTCCTCTATATTGGCGTGCGAATCCTGGCAGGGATCAACACGCTCAGTATGGAGGCACCACCCGAATTTCAACTAGACCTGGGACAGACCCACCACAATTTCAAGATCTTCTAAGTACGCAAGCCACGGCGCCTCCACTTTGCGCGGCGTGGCTTCCGTCGCGGAGTGTCGAAGCAACGCCGGATTGCGGCCTTCGGAGCCGGCTATAAACACGTCGGCGCCAAGCTCGCAGACGCCGCTCACGACCGAGGGAAGTTCGACGCGCGTTTCACGAGCAAACGATCCATCTGCGCTGAGCGCGCTAATTCTCTGGTTCCTCGCATCTGCAACGCCCAGCATTCCGTCAAGCGTCTTGAAGAGTATGGGATGAGTGAACTCTCGGGGACCGTTGCCACGTCGACCAGCGGTCCACCGCACCGATCCCGTAGCGGCATCCATCGCAAGTACGACCCCATGGCCATACTCGGCGACGTACACGGTGCTGTCAAAAGCAAGCACCGTGAGAGGATGAAGGAACACGGTATCCGAGAAACTTCCAGTCCGTGTCCACACAGTATCCCACGACTCCTGAAGATGGACTCGATCTCCTAGCAGCAACGCGTGGCCGCCACCACGCTTGGTCTCCGTAGCCATGGGTTCGGATGTGGCCACGTCGGCGGGGGCGGGATCGCGACCTCGGGGGATACTCTCCTGCTGGTCGCCCGGCGTGGCGCACGCAGAGGCGAATAGCCACACGCCTAGACCCATGTATGCAGTCAGGCGCGGGCCGGCCATGAACGGACGCGGAGGAACATCGTGTTCTCGTGCGCGTGTAGAATCCTCAGCGCTTACCATCAGTTCTGTGCAGCAACATTTATGGCGATGCGGTAAATCATATCCGAGCCGCCGAGCTGGTCGATGCCAAACATGTCATCGCCGGCCACGCCGATCAGGCGTATGTGCAGCGGAACTCTTACCGACAGCGCCACTGTGCCGTCTCGATCCAGCACATCAACCACTCGATGGTTGTCACCGAACTTCGGGGCGTTGACAACAAGAGCTCTATTGTTGTTGGCGCAGAACACGGAGTGCAGATGCGGTCGCGAGGACGGCTTCTCCGCTAAACGCTGCGCCAAGATGGTACGAAAAGACTCCGACTTTGGCGAGCGCTCCAACCAGTCCTGCGAAAGGCTATCGTGTTCTGCATCCGTCATCCCGTCGGCCGCTACAGCGCGCTGGACGGAGCCCACCGACGCGCCGTCACGATACCAGGCGATGCGCCATGCGTTCGAACGGCCCACTATCACCTCGCCATTCTCGCACGCGTCCCAAAGCACCATTGGGTCCCACGGCAATCGAGAGAGCGCTTGGCCGTCGGCGCCACGAACTGAAATCGCTGGCTGGGCAAATCGCGCCACGGTATCGGACCAGGCTGCATCGGACCGTGAGACGCGCACAACGGCCGCGTGCACGGTGTCCCCCAGGACGCGGGCGCGAAGGTAACGAAGCGGTTTCCGCCCTTGACGAACGATACTTCAATCGAGACGAAGAAGCTGTATCGTTTTCCGGACGGAATCTCGAAATACTGAAGGATAGTCGTGAATCACATCTAGCACTCGCCCCTCTGCTTCAGGACCGGTCGCGCCAAGAAGCGCCCAGGTTTCAATCGAAAGTCCATGTCCGTTTGTCCCTTCGTGTTCCAGTGTTGCGAACAACTCTGTTATTTCCCGAACTGCGTATTCTGCTGGCATGACCCGACTGTACGCAGCGATCCATTCAAGCCTGGTAAAGCCTGCAAACTTGGTTGGCGTCACGGACTCGTCTCTCACTCTGAGGTGGATATGACCCGCAACTTAGCCCATTTACGGGACTTTGCGCCGTCTGGAGTCGCGCACAGAGCTCCACATCTTAGCATCAGAGATTGGGTTCATCAACAGTTCCGACGTGCACCCGGACATTCTCAGGAGGATGGTCCTAGTCGTGGAGTCTTCCGAGATATCTAAGCAGTAGGAACCTGAAGGCCGCAACTACGGGCGCACCACGGGCCAGGAACCTGACGTCGACACTTCGAGATAGTCTACGTTCGGATGACGCCGGATCGTCGGTACGAGCGCGGGGTCGATAGTAACAATCACCCCGGGAATCTTTTGAAACTCATAGTCAATGGTGAGCTCTAGTGTGCGCAGGAACGCCTTGCCCGCAGCAATCGAGGCGGCCGAGGCGAGCACCCGACCCTGAGCGTCGACACCACGACTTGCACCAGCGTTCTTGAACCCAATCATCACGCGGCCCCCAGCCTGTTCAACAGCTCGGACAAGCGCCGCGTCCTGGTTCGAAAGCTCGGGCACGGTGGGTGCTGTTCGCTCACCGCTGCAGGCGACCGCAAGCGACAGCGTGATGAAAAGCGCCCAACTTTTTGCGCGTGCACGTGCCTTATTCATCGGCGCAGTCCTCTTTTCCGAGAGTTAGGTTCAGCCAAATACTCGCAAACAAGCGTCATCGCGGTCGACGCACACACGTACTATCCGACGTCGGCCGAGTACGCTACGCAATAGATACGCCTGAGCGGGTCGATACAACTGGCGAGGCTGGCAGCCGCACAACCGAAACATCGACGCGACGGTGAAGCGCGTCTACAGCGCGATTGTAACAGATTCGCCGCCGACGACGATCATCAAACTCCGAGTAAGTCGCTCCCCGCTACCTGAGACGAGGACCCGAGGCCACAACTCCTTCTGGCGGCGCGCAACTCTGTCGGGCTTGCCTCGGTGCGTCACCATCACGCAGCATGGTATGCCAGGTGAACGCCAATGTCGTGGTGCCGTATCATTCGCCATCGTACGAGCCGCTCGGTTGACGCGTCTGCCCCGGCGATGGCGAGGCCGACACCGAGATGTGAATGGGTGCCGCTGGATTCCATTGACCCCATCAGGAGCCGCAATTGTGATTCGGCAAAACACATGGCATGCTGTCTTCCTGCTTGCACTGGTTGCCGGTGCATGCTCCCCCGTGCACGACGGAATCGCCGTAACGGTGGCGGATTCGGCTGGCACTTCTCTCGTCACATTACGCGGCCCCCTGGAACGGCTGCCGGCCTTCCGGCTGGACACAGAGGCGATGACGATTCTTGACAGCCCAGACTCGGCCGGATACTCGCTGGTCACCGGGGCAGGCGTCGTCGGGTCAAACTATTTCGTGACCGACAGTCGAGCGTTTCGCATTCACATCTACGATTCCACGGGCGGCTATCATCGCTCGTTGGGGGGGCAAGGCAGCGGCCCGGGCGAGATCCAAAACGTCCAAACGACCTCATCACTCGATGAGGCGGTTTATGTGTGGGATCTCTCGCTGCGACGCTTCTCGATGTTCAATGCGGACTCCGGATTGATGCGCTCGACCTCACTGCCGAGACGAGCTTCGTCCACTGAGATTCCTCGAGAGGCTTGGGGAGCCGGTCGCGGCGGGTTTCTGGTGCTGTGGCTGCGGCCGTTGCCGGCCGAAGCGCCGCCACAGGGTTCGGTCGTCGTTCGACGCGAACAACCGGGCGGGCTGGTCATGTACGACTCAGCGGGAACGGAAGTGTCTCGCTCTCCAGCCTTCACTGCGTGGGTAAGCGGTCAGACAGAGCTGGGAGAGCTTCGATTGCCCGTGTCCAACACTCCCTTTGTGGCAGTGGGCAATGAACGCATTGCCTATGGATCAGGGGAGGAGTTCCTCATCACGGTGTCCTCGCACGATCTGCGAGACGAAGTGCGGGTCCGGTGGGTAGGACTTGATAGCGCATTAACGCAAGAGGAAATTGAGGCCGCATTATCCGCGCGACGAGAAGCGATGCCTCCCGGCGCCGATGCCGCAACCGTAGAAGCCACGCTGCGGCTCATGTTCGACAAAGCGGCACTCCCCCCCAAGCGACCGGCAATCAGTCGTGCCTTTTGGGATTCCTCGGGCTTCCTTTGGCTCGGACTCTTTCATACGCCCAGCCGAAACGCTCCGGAAGCGTACGACTGGGTCGTGCTGTCCCCTGAGTTGCGCCCCGTTGGAATGCTGAGGTTGCCCCTTTCAGTGCGACTCGAGGCCGTTCGCGGCGACAATGCGCTCGTCACCGTCAAAGACCAACTAGACGTTCAGTCGGTACAGCTCCGACGCTTGTATCGCTAAGCGCGTACCTGTGTGGTTTCCTTTACGGGGCGCACAAGCTTTGGCTGCGTTGAGGACAGCAAAAGATGTAGCGCGCCGTACAGTCGCGACCTTTAGCCGCGCTCGTCGTGTCCTGTGATTTTTCTGGACCAACGTGACGCTTTTTACTTGCGAGGCGACGACTCCGAGTCTTCGGGTGGGGCTTGCGACAGAGTCCGAACGCGTCGGCTGATTTGAAGTCCTGCCGGCGCAGGTCGACAATTGGCGGCGAGCGCAGCGAGCCAATACGCACCCCATGCCAAGCCGAGTACCTGCAGCGTGTCCCCCAATCGAGCTGTACGCTCACCATCTAGCGCCGTCCCCAGCAGAAGGAGGATGATTGCCGGAGCGAACCACCAATCACTATTGCTTTTCGTGTGCTCGGCGGCGCCACAGCACTCTTCTGACAAAGTTGACTGCGAGCACGGCCGCCGTAACGACAAACAAAATGCGCAGCAATATTGGACTGTGTCGCTTTTTCGAACGCCAAGCACGAAGCGATTTGTTCGTGACCTTGATCGCGCAACGGTCTGAAGGTAGCTCGGAGCGCATCGTCGCCAAACCCTCGTTGCTGCAGTTGAGGACGGTGAGGTACGCTGTGTAACTGCGTGGTCCTTGCGCATCGCTCTGTTCACGGCAGATATATGGGATCGTCTGCTGCAGAACTCAACGGTTAGCCAGCACAAACTGACCTCCATGATGCGCCTCGCTATCGCCTCGCTTGCGCTACTATCTGCCGCGTGTAATGAGCGGCAGACGATGAACACGCGCGCCCGTACACTGCTCGCCGAGCTAGCGCCGGGTGTTCGGATCGGCGCGCGCACGCAAGAGCTCATGTCGGAGGGCCGACAGCTCACGTTGGCCCCGTACGACGGCTGGCACGATACCACGCCGGGTCTCGCGGACAGCTCGCTTCGCATACTTCTGCGCGTGGACGAGTTGCTCGTCGACGAGTCGCATCGTCCAAGCGACCAGTCCCGTGTCGTGAGCATCACGCTTGGGACGCAAGACTCGGTGCGCGGCCTCCGACTCGAGCGACGCGCGCGGATGCAGCTTGGGGAGGCGACAGCGCGCTGCTTTGAGACGATTCCCGGGCGCGTCGTGCGGCAGCTCGCTTGGCCAGCCGGTGCTGGGCAATACGTGCTGTTCACCGGTCCGGCTGCGGGGTGGACGTACACTCAGCCCACTCCCACCGGACCGCGCACCGAGCGCGATGGCGCGGGGCTCACCTTCGTCGTCAGCCTGCCTGAATCGAGCGCGGTGCACAAGCCAATCCCATGTCCAGCTTCAAGTGCGCGCGCTGGCTAACTTTGCGCCGAAGCTGCCGGGCGGCAGGGCCGAGTACCTGAACTTGAACTTGAACTTGACCCGCTTCGGTGGAGCCTCCATCTCTGTGTGAGAGGAGGAGTCCCTGATGCCCCGTCGTCCCGCTGCCTACCCACCGGCCTATCGTGAGCAGATCATCGCGTTGGCTCGTGCCGGTCGTACGTCCAAAGAGTTAGCACAAGAGTTCGAGCCGTCTGAGCAGACGATTCGGAATTGGATCTTCCAAGCCGAGGCGGATCGTGGCGAACGCCCAGGCGTGCTCACGACCGATGAGCGCGAGGAGTTGAGTCGACTCCGGCGCGAGAATCGGCAGCTCAAGGTGGAGCGCGACATCCTGGGAAAAGCCGCGGCCTGGTTCGCACGGGAGTCGGGGACGATACCGCCCGACTCTTCCGCTTCGTGAGTGCGAATCAGGCCACCCTGCCGGTGGCGACGATGTGTCGCCTGCTCGGCGTGTCGGAGAGTGGATTTTATGCGTGGCGCAAACGGGCGCCGTCGCGTCGTACGCAGCGAGACACGGAGATGCGCGTGGCGATTCGCGCGTCGCACGCGCGCTCCGATGCGACGTACGGCGCGCCACGTATCCTCGAAGATCTCCGGGAGGTCGGCTATCGGGTGGGCCAGAAGCGTGTCGCTCGCTTGATGCGCACCGATGGGCTCTGTGGCGTCTCCAAGCGTCGTGGACCGGTGCGGCCCCGTCGGACCATACCGGAGGCGCCCTTGGCACCGGATCTCGTCAAACGCGACTTCCGTGCGACCGCACCGAACCAGCTTTGGGTCGCCGACATCACGTACGTGCCGACGGCCGCGGGCTTTCTCTATCTCGCCGTGGTGCTCGATGTGTTCAGCCGGCGCATCGTGGGCTGGTCCATGCGCGATACGCTGCACGCGACCGTGGTGCTCGATGCGCTCGACATGGCCGCGACACAACGACGCGCGACGCACGTCATTCACCACTCCGATCAAGGCAGTCAATACGGGTCCTTTGCCTTCGGGCAGCGGTGTCAGCTTCTCGGCGTACGACCGTCGATGGGCTCGCGTGGCGATGCCTACGATAACGCGATGGCCGAAAGCTTTTTCTCCACACTCGAGTGTGAATGCCTCGCGAAACATCGGTTCACCTCGCATGCGCATGCGCGCCTCATCCTCTTCCGCTACATCGAGGGCTGGTACAATCCGCATCGTCGACACTCCGCGCTCGGTCAGCGCTCGCCACTAGCGTTTGAACACCTGCACGCCGTACCATCAATCGCGGCTTGAAATCCCAGCCAACTTGGCTCTACTGAAACGGGGCAAGTTCACTCGTGTCGGACGACTCGTCGCTCTGCTCTCGGGCGGATACGCGACCCAAGTAATGTTCGCTAGAGCGAGCCGTGCCTCAGAGGTAAAAGCGCCAAATCGTTTCGTAGATACGCGAGTCCGTGAGGAGTGAGAAGAGCGCTTGGCGGGCGTCCTGAATCGCCCAGACCTGCGACTCACTGCGGTTCATGCTCCGAAGGCTACGGAAGGAGCGCGGGCTCCGTGATTGGGCGTACCTATTTCCGGAGAAGGGATCGATTATTTACATCGACGCGCCACAACTGGTACGTTGGAAATCCATCCTCGTCTTGAGCATCAGAGAAAATCAACGAATCCGAAAGCATGCCCCAGACGAGTCCGTCAACACGTTGAGAGACCAGGACCCGCCGAGTGTCAGGATCGATAATCTCGACCATCGTGTCGTAGATGCCCGAAAGCGAGGTTGGCTCAAAGCCAGGCGCGATGCCTTCCATAGGCTTTCGAGGGACGATGTTTTGTCGCCAGTCTCGCGCGCCGACGGCGGTAAACACCCAAATCAATCCCTTGGAGTCAATGTAGATACTCTCGATGTTCGGCTGTGGTGGCGCGCTCGGACCCAGTACGTCTCGTTTCTCATAGGGGCGAAACCACTCTACCGTGCGCTCAAGTTGCCGTAGCATCCTACCAGTGATGTCCCACTCCTCAAGAACATATCGGTTGCGGCGAGCGGACCAGATCGTTCCCGTGGGACTCAGAGCGATTTCGCGAAAGCCAGCCCAAGCTGACTTCCTGTCGAAGTTTTCACCTTTCATCAATCCAAACGATGATTTGATCGTACCGGCTTTCCCGTCGAGTAGGTGCAGCGGAACGCCCGATCTAGAGAGATCTTGAGAATGGATGTTCGCGACGATGTCTCCCGAAGGCAAAACAACCGCATCGGTTACCGGATTCGCTAGGGTAAACTGGTTGTTTTGCTGCAACCGCGGATCAATCACTGACACTCGACCGTTGCCGAGATCGAAGACGACTAACGAGTTACCCGGAGTACGCGCGACGAAGCTAATCCGACGGAACTCCATCGGCCCACTCCCAACACGGCCAATTCTTCCGACCGGCTTCCCCGCAGCGTTGAATCGCGACAATCCGTTAGTGCCAGCATGCACAAACGATCCATCGTCAAGCTGGACGAGCCCACGTCCCGGTGAAACTGCGCCTAGCTCCGTCGTGTCTCCGAGCACAGCGGACGGAATCACCCGAAGGCAGTTTTCGCATCCTGGACCGGCTAGCGGCAACGTCGTTTGAGCGCGGAGCGGTGTCCCCATCGCGACCATCAGCGCGCATGCTGCGAATAGGCGGACAACAGCTTTCCGAGTGGCAGTCAGGGTAACGCGGCGTACGGAAGAACAAACAGCTTGCATTCGTCGTTGCAGTTGCGCCGAGCGATAGTGCGGACATCGCGCGCTCACCGAACCGGAGGATGAAATAACGCGAGTCTTCGTATCATGGATGACACACTCGTGCATACGCATGCCGACTGTTTCCTCAAAGCTTGTGATTACACAATGAGATTTCATTGCGGAAAGTACGATTGGGTTCAAACGTGGGCAAGCAATCACGGCGGACCATCTCATACGCCGCAGGCACGCGGCAGCAAAGCGCTACTGGCTACCCGCGCTCGAATTCGTCGCGCGGCTGATTTCGGCGGAGACGGGCGACAGCGCGTGGTGTGTACACACCGCGGTCTTGGGTGTGCCGAAGGGGGTTTTGTTGCGTTTATGGATTGGATGCTCCGTCCTGCAACAACCATGCGTCTAGCTCGCCGCCTCGCCACCTACCGATAGTTGCTGATGCTGGCTTGCTTCGGTAGCGGCGGCGGGGCCACCGTTTTATTGTAAGGGACCGCAGTCGGCGGCCCCGCGGATTATATGAACGGCCACTGCCGAACTTGACGTCATGCCGACCAAGGGAGGGTGCGTGCGATTATTGAAATTGGCTCGAGGTGTTCTCGGGACCGCGGTGACGTGGGCGGTAGTTTGGTCGGCAATCGCCGTTCCGCTGAAGCTGGTACGGGTGCTGACGGTAGAAGAGCTTGTCTCCATACGAAGTCTCCTCGTTGATCACCTGATTCCCGCGGCCCAGTATGGGTTTATTTATGGAGCGGCTCTTGGCGCGAGCTTCGCCCTGCTGTTGTCGTTGATCGGCCTGAAAGCGCGTTCGTTACGCGGCCTGTCGATGAGGAGCGTCGGGGCTGCGGGCGCCGTCGTGGGCTGCGTGCTTCACTGGTGGATGATTGGCGGTCCAGCGCTTGAGCCGTCGATTGTAATGTCGCTTGTGTTAGGCGCGGGGTGCGGGACCGGAACGCTAGCACTCGCACGGCATGCAGAGCGGCTTGCCTCACCAGCGGATCGGGCGCAGCTTCCGGCCGCATAACGCAACGCTACCGCAGACAGCGCGATGCGGTGTGCGGCTGGCGTCCCCGCGCTGTCGGGCTGCGCCGTCCCGCCGCACATTTTTTGCGCTGCAGTTGAGCTCAACGTAATGCGGAGGCGCGCGTGACGGACCACGATTTGGAAGACTGGAGTGTGTATCGTCACGCCTACGGCCCTGCGTCTGACATCCCGCACCTGCTTCCATCGGCCGAGCAAGCTGCGAGCAATCGAGAGTTCGGCTCAGAGCCTTGGCACTCGCTGTGGAGCGCCCTCTGTCATCAGGACAGTGTCTATCCCGCATCATATCGAGCGCCTCCCGATCTCGTTCGAATCGCGCGCGCGCGAGCAGACTCGGTTCGTAGTGAAGCACTGTTGCTCGCTGCCGCCATCTTCGTTTGTAGCCACCACTCGAACGCTCCGCCCATTCCCGTCACGCTTCGGTCGGCGGTCGAACGAGCTCGGCTCGAAGCGCAGAGTCTGCTACGCGCAGGCCCGCGGCCATCGCACCCATTACATGCGCGTATTCACGCGATTGCCCACGCTGCATTTTCCGGCAGTATCGCTACGGCGCGCGCGATGCTCGATGAGGACGACGGCGCGCTTCAAACTGGCCCGGCATAACGATGCTTGCTGCTGATGGTCTCGGGTGCGGATGGGTTTCGCGGGGCGTTTGTGATGCCCTAGACTAGCAGCGGACGCCCCCCAATCCTTATTTTGTATGGGCGGCGGCCTCAGCAGAATCTCACGTTAGCCGCCACCTTATGGATCTTCCGGAGTATTTGGACGACCTCGTGCTTGACGGATTACGCGCGGGCCAAGGTGCTAGCGTGACGGCATTGGTGGAATACCTTGATGTGCGCGACCACGCGCGATACGCCGTCGAGGAGGTGGAGTCGCTGCTGCACCGGCTCGAGGTGTCGGGCCGCGCTGCACGGCGCGACGGACAACGGGTTGCGGAGTCGTGAGCCCGTGCACCTGCGGCTCCCGCAACTATCATCTCTCTGCCATCCAACTGATGGTCGGAGCAGACGAGGGCGCTGTTGATTCGTGCGGCCTACGGCCGCAACGCTATTGGAGCTCTCGCAGCTCAACCACACGTTGTACCGCAACCCCAACCTTTTTTGCGCCATCGTGAGCTCAAGAGTTGAATGGAAAGCAGTCGCCCACGAGTTTGAATGGGATGGCAGTCTTCGTGACATCTACGTGCAACAGGCTACCCTTGAGGATTGGCAGGCCGTGTTGGACACGATCCGCAGCAGGTTCCCCCCCCCCAACGTTCATGATCGGCGGAGAGCCTGCCGCTCTACCTAGCGCGGTCGCCGAAGTTTTCGATTTCCGGCGCAGTGAACTGCTCCCGCTCCTCGTCATTCCCATCGCGGGTATAAAAATCGCTTGTCATTTCTTTGTTCAGGACGAGATCGAGTTTGACTTTGATCCACGAGAGATCACCGGTCCGGATCGTTTTGATGCGCTTCTCAAGTTCCTGACCGAGCTGGCTCAGCTCACTGCGAAGCCGGCTGTACTGACCCCGGAGAACGGCGCCGACAAGCCCATCTTTCGCGCAGCTCCGCTCGCGGGCCTGGTGGAGTACGTTGCAGTGTGAGCGCACAGTTGACCCGATGTCCGCCGCGGTTTCGGTATAACGAGCGTTGCTGCAGACAAAGGCATGGCGGTGCGCTGTGTAGCTCCGCGGTGCTCCGCACCGCTCCGCTCACAGCTATTTTTTTAGCCTTTGCAGCAGAACGCAACATTAGACCGCAACTACCATCCATCCATATGAAGCGCATCGTCTTGCTGACTGTCCTTGCCTTGGCGCTGACCGGCTGCAAAAGCGCCCGCGCAACACTGACGTCTGCTGATGTAGTGCGGGAGCAAACGGACACGACCGACGTACTCGAGGCGATCTGGCGTGTTCCGGTTAGCTCCATGACCCTCAACGGCGAACGGTGGCTTTACCTTCCCGACGCCGACTCTGCCGCCGTCACCGTGTCGGAAGCGGTGCGGGCGGCGCTTGCCCAGCGAGGTGTGCCCGCCTCCACGCGCCGCCCGGTGGGCCATGACACTATCGTCTATCAGGTTCGACGCTGGGCCCGCGACCCGAGCGGTGCTTCCATCCTCACGCTGGCCTCCTCGTGGACCCGCATGAGCAAGAGCGTGCCAAGCCTTTGCACGACGGGGGGAAACGAGGAGACGTATCGAGCGCACCGGAGCGGGACTGGATGGGAGGCCGAGCGGATCGGTCGGGGCTTGCACGGCAACGGCTACTGCAAGCCGAGCGGTAAGTGACCGTGAATCCTGCGGTCTAACGAATTGCTGAAGCGGACGAGCGGTTTTTGGATGCGCGGCTGCGCCGCGCAACTTCGGAATCCGCTCGCAGCTTAGCTCGAGCGTTAGCCAGTCAAGTTGGCTTAACATTTATCCCACACGACCAAGAACGGTGGCCGAAAACCCCAGTGACAAGCATGCTCTCGGCATCGGAAAATTCTGGGCAAACCTGACGTCACTTGAGCTTCTTCTCAGGATCTACCTGATGAAAAAGCACGGTCAGAACGAGGTCGGGCTCGAGCTGAATGCTGGCGACCGATGCGAGATCACATTCCTTACGAACTACGACACTTTCGGGACTCTCGCACGAAAGTACAACCAACTGGTTCCGGCCGACGCGCGCATTGACGAGAAGCCTATTGAGCATTTCCGCGACGCGTTGGCCCACGGGCGATCAGTGACTCGTGATCCGGGATCTCCCATGAAAATTGTAAAGTTCTCACGACCAGATCCTGTTTCGAATACAGTCACCGTTGCGTTCTGCGAAGTTATCACGGCTGATGTCATCAAGAACGCAGTAAATGGAGTGCTCGGTGCATTGGTCATGGTGGCCCGCCAGCTCGAGCGAGAGTTTGAGGGCACGGTCTCGTAGCGCGGCTGGCTAACGTAGCGTTGCTGCCGACAGCGCATTTCGGTGTGCGGCAGGCGGGCGTCGCGCTGGCGCACGTCGCCCGTCCGGCCGCACTTTATTTGATGCGTTGCAGCAGAACGCTCGGGCGTTAGCCTGACCGGCACACTTCGGAGGTGACTTATGGATCAAGACAGTCCGCGTCCCCCACAGTCCCTTCCGGAAGCACATGCACAGCGCGTCCTAGCGCGCAGCGGAACTCGATGCGCAACTCGGTGCTGCCGTGCCGCTTGCGCGCCTGCGACTTGCCGCACAGGAGGCGGGCCTCTCTTCCGAATCGTTCGACGCCGCGCTCGCGGAACTTCGTGCCGCTGCACCGGAGCCAGTTCGCGCAACCGATAAGACGTGGCCACGCATGGCGCGCTACGCAGCGGCCCTCCTCGGAGCGGGCGCTTTTTTCGTCGGTGGCGCTATGATCCGGAACGATTCAAACGCGGCGTGGCTCGTGCGCAAGCTCTTCGACCCAGTCGCCCTTGGTCTCGGAGCGGCATTCGCGATGCGTCTCCGTGCGCGCTGCTCGGCCCTGGTGCTCGGTGGGCTTAAACGACTCGTTAAACACCTTGTGACATGCTCCTGAAGAGGTAGCACTGTGCACAGCTATTACCGCGAGCTATTGCTCTCCCGGTCGCGTTACGTGGTACTTCACAAAGCTTGGTTCCCCATCATCATCGAACTCCAGACACCACACATCCAATCCGCCTATCGTGAGAACAACAGTACTTCGCGGCATTTCGATAGTGCCCTGCATTTTTGATTCGTGATCGAGGCGAAGCCAGGTAACCTGATCACTACTCTGAAGCCAAACGTGCCCATCGTCTTCAGCGAACACCCTGATAAATGCTGGTACCCACGCAGAAGGTGGCCACATTACCTCTCTGATTTTGCTTGCTAGTTGCGGGTGCTGAAACCGCTGGCTTGCCAGGGACTTGACTTGCTCTTCAACGAGAAAATCAACCAGGTTCCTATTCGGCCTTGCTCCCGGTAACGTTTGCCGAATCGCCGACACAGGATCGCCATTTTCGTCAAATCGACGAACAAGAAATGATGCGGTTGAGCTAGTCGGCGTGGGCACCTCGACTACGACCGAATGCCGGCCGTTGGGTGATGCACCGACAAGAGGTCGGTCGGCGTAAGGTACTCGCACACCGATGGATCCCCCACCATCGAGCTCGACTCGCCGGAAAGCGCGTGTTCCGTCCAATCGACTAAGCTCCTGCCGAACTGCTCCACCAATGTCATGAAGGCGAACAACGTACGAAGTCTCCAAGGAAGAGCTTGACGTATTGTCCTCCATCTCAACCGTGAGAAAGCGCCCGGATGCAAGGACGGCGAATAGCTCCATCCTCGTAGTGGGAGCAGGATTGGGAGTTGAGCTGATAAAGGCGCCGTTGTTGTCGAATACGCTGATCCTTTGGTGCCTGATGTCGAAAGCCCAGAGAGTGTCGTCAGATATTCCAATCCGCGCCACTCGGCGAAACTCTCCAGGCCCATCTCCATTGCGGCCGATCACCCTGAGCAGCTTACCCGCAGAACTGTAGTGCTTTACGTGTTCATTCTGCGTCGCAAAAAAATCGCCATTCGGAGCGATCAGCGCATCTACGGCAGGGTGAACTGACTCCCGCGCAGTGCCGTTTCCGGTAACTTGGAGCTGCTTCGATACCCCCCAACGCGGCACACTCGACTGAGTGTGGCCAGGGCCGGACAATGTGGGTTCGAGAGCATCACCAAACATTGTGTCGGGGTGCGAACCGGAAGCCGGTATCGTACGCGGTGTCCCGTCCGATGTCTGGGCGCAACCAAGCGTCAGCGAGAGCACGAGGCCCAGCGCGCCGGCTGCGAACCAGCGCGACATGTAAGCGCCTGCCCCTGTGATCAATGCTCTTCCTCCCGTTCGTTGTCGTTGACGACTTGGCCCCGCTCTTTATTGTACGAGCGAGCCTGAGATCTTGATAGCGCGAACAAGCGGCGGCATCGGCAACGGAACGCAATGTTTGATTGCTTTGCGACGCATCGGTTACTTCGGAGTAAGTAATATGCAGAGTCTGTCACGACTGGCGCAGGCGGCGGCGCTTGTCGCAGCGAGTCCTTCGGCCGCTGTAGCGCAGGACGCGAGGAACGGCGGCACGGCAGGCGGAGCCGCGCTTTGGATCTTCGCTAACTTGTCGTATGCCGCGATGCGCGCGCAGGGCAATCCAAGCGGTTGGCGCATCCTGTGCTTCATATTTGGCTTTCCGGGCACGCTTCTCAGCTTGCTCGTGGTCGAAGAGAATGGTGAGCGAATGTACGGATTCGACCTTCCGAAGAAGCGCCGATAGGCGACCCGCATCCGCCCGACCTCTCCACCAACGGTTGGAACTGACCTTCCTCCAATCGCCATCTTCTCTTCCCTCGGAATAAGGTTTTCACCATCCTCAGAGCGTCGCTGTACGCAGCGCTCTGACTACCGAGGTGCCGTGGGTCGGCTTATCTCTTCCGGCGCCCCTTCGGCGCATCATGCCCCCAACTGTTATCGCCACTAGCGCGATAAATATGAGAGCTCGAGCAACAGCATCTGACGACGGCCAAAAATATAGGGTCATTGCCGCCACCGCCGTTGCGAGACCGTCTGCCACGAAGCTTAGGTCGCGATGATCTGCTCTCGATAGGCGGCCGGGTAGGCCGCAGGACGTAGGGGCCATCGGGGACTCCTCCTCTCACACAGAGACGGAGGCTCCATCGAGACGGGGCAAGTTCAAGTTCAAGTTCAGTAATGACCGTTGCGCTCACTCCTGAGGCCTAAGCCATATGAAACATGCTGTGACTACACTACTTGCTGCGTTGCTCTGCGCGTCAACCTTGCAGGCACAGTCCCGCGAAATCGAACTGGGTGTCGGTTTAGCGCTTCCGAGCGGGGCGCTCGGCGAGGAGCATACCCTTGGTCCACTGCTGCGGGGGGCGCTTGTCTTCGTTCACGCGAATCCCGCTTGGCGACTGCGAGTGGAAGGAATGACGGCATCCATGCCGGCACGACGAAGCGGTCCTGATTCGGCAGATGCGAGCAACCCTGTTGATGCGATTTCTGCGATGACCGATCTCATGGTGGGCGTGCCTACCGGAAAGCTCCAACCATTCGTTCTGCTCGGTATCGGTCTGCAGCGGTTTACTCGGGCGGGCGGTGCGGCCACTGCGACAGCGATTCGCGCCGGCGCCGGTCTTCGCCTAAAGCTGGAAGCGGTGAGTGTCGTGCTCGAACTCACACCGACGTTCGCCCTGATTCGTAGTGGCGCGATCTCTGATGCTTGGGGCGTGCAATATGCCCCGCTAACCGCGGGCATTACGTTCTAGGGGCGCGATGCTCAGTGCTTTCATGGCGCGCCTGTGACGTATTCTTTTCCTCTCCCCGCTCACGATACTCGCTGCCGCTGGCCGAGGGTGCAGGAGCGTGGTGGGCGGCCACGCCGTCACCGTGTGCGGGTGGGGCGTCGGCGTCCACCCGCATTTCAAATGAACGACCGCAACAGATGTCGACGTTATGCCGCTACCGCCACTGCCCCCCAACCTGAAGTTTGACGCAGAAGTGCTCCGCCTGGAGTTGGTCACCGGAGTGTCCGAGGTGTCCGAGGTGGTGGCGTGGGCGGATCGTGTCGTCCTCGCCGACCTCGCGAACGATGCCCCGGTGCTGTTTGATCTCAGCCTCGCCGCTAATCGGTCAGTCGCTGAGGTCGTCTCACTGCTGGGCGAGGTACCCGGAAAGGTCGAACCGGCCGACGTCGGAAGGCGAGTCGCGGGCGAGCTAGCACGAAGGCTTACCATCGGCGGGTCTGTCCCAGGTCTAGTTGAAATTCGGGTGGTGCCTCCATACTGAAGTGTTGATCCCGGCCAGGATTCGCACTCCAATACAGAGGACACCACCCATGCGAAGTGTACGAAACGCGAGCCGTGCGCACCAGTCACCGA
>JBGTFN010000541.1:0-2137 GCA_041747275.1 Gemmatimonadaceae bacterium
GTCGGGCGCGCCCGCGCTCCACGTGCGCCAGCCCACGCCCGCGGCCGCGTCAAACTCGCCAAGAGCGCGTCGGACGATATGTTCGACCGCTCGCTCGATGGGCCACCGATCCTTCAGACGCACCTCCGCCTTGGCGGGATGCACGTTGACATCGACGTCACCGCCGGGAAGCGTCAGATCGAGCACCAGCGACGGGCGCAGTCCTGAGGGAAGCGTGGAGCGGTACGCCGATTCCGCTGCGCGCACGATTCCGTTGTCTCGCACGATTCGGCCGTTGATCACGAGCACGACACGTCGCGCGCGCGTACCGACATCAGCAGGCCGTTGCACGAGCCCGCGCACATGCACCACGCCATAGACGTCGTCGACGTCCACAAAACGCTCCATGGCATCATGCCCCCACAGCGCGGCGAGCCTGGCACGCAGGGTGGGCGCGACGGGCAGGTCGAGACCGACTTTTCCGTCGTGGCGCGCGATGAAGTGCACGTCGCGTCGCAGCAGTGCGATGTTGCCGAGCATCTCAACGATCGCGCGCCACTCGCTGCGCGCGCCTCGCAAGAATTTCTGTCGAGCCGGTGTGTTGTAGAACAATCGATGCACGTTGACGGTGGTGCCGCGCCGACGCGCAACGTCATCAACAGTGGCGATCACACCGCCGCTGCCACGTACACTCGTGCCCGCGCCGTCTTCCGGGGCCGTTTCCACGGCAAACTCGGACACCGAGGCGATGGCCGGCAGCGCTTCGCCGCGAAATCCGAAGCTCGACACGCCAACCAGGTCTTCCGCGGTCGTGATCTTGCTGGTTGCGTGTCGCTCGAGCGCAAGCACGGCGTCATCGCGGCCCATGCCAGAGCCGTCATCGGCAACTCGAATAAGCGCGCGACCACCGTCTTCGATCGTGACGTCGATCGTGGTCGCGCCGGCGTCGAGCGCATTCTCCACCAATTCCTTCACCACCGACGCGGGCCTTTCGACGACTTCGCCAGCGGCGATCTGATCGGCAACAGGACCGCTCAATACGCGAATGCACGACATCGATGCAGCGTCCCCCTTCACCGTAACGTGCGCATTACGCGCTCAGGCACCCATCCGGTACGACCATCCGCGTGCTGCACCGCCCACCACCGTTCCCCCCGGGCCGCGTCGATGCGCGACTCGCCACGTTCCACCACATCGCCAGTTGTCGCATCGCCGATTGCATTCGCGTCAGTACCGGGCACGATGCGCATCGCCTCGCGCTCAGTGATGATCACAAGATCCGAACCTTCGAGTTGCGCGCCGATCACCGCCTGCCATGCGACCCCTCCGACTGCCAGCGCCAGCATTGCGAACGCCGCTGCATCGCGAGGACGGGGCGAGCCCAGCAGGGGAGCTCGTTCCTTCGACTTCAACGCCAGGAGGGCGCAACCGAGGCACCAGAGCGCGATGGCCGACAGAAACACGACATCGCGAGACACGGGTGGCACAGCGGCCACGCCCTGCAGAGCACCGGGCGCGACCCGGCTCAGATTGCTGCGAAGTTCACGATCACCCGGCTCGATGCGGAGTGCGCGCTGCCAGCCGAGCACAGCTCCAACGGTGTCGTGCGCGGCCCACGATGCGGTGCCCGCGTTGGCCCACACATCCGCGCTGCGCGGACTGTCTTCGGCAAGTTCGGCAAACATGGACGCGGCATCGGCGAACTGTCGCTGCTCATACGCAGTGACCGCGTCGGTGAATCCAAGCGACGATGAACTCGCGCCGGACTGCAACACGGTTCTGGACGCACTCGCCGCCGTGGCGTTCACGGCCAGCAGCACAAGCGTTGAGCAGAGCGCTGCGCCAACAAGCGCGACCAGCATGCGCAGCCCGACAGCACCGTTGGGACGACGTCGGTTCCACACAGGCTCCGCCATCGAGCTGCGAGCCGGCATCGCTTCCGCATCCACACGCTCGTGCAACGCTCGAATACGATCAGCCCACGAAGCCGATGCAGGCTGCGCCAGCGCGGACGGCGCACCCGTCGGCGACCACGCGGCCTCATCGAGTTCCGTCAGGAGCGACATCACATCCGCTGTCGACTCACGCGTGACGCCGCGGCGGCGCAAACGGCGATGCAACTGTCGCCGTTCGACCAGCGCGGCCGGTGCGGTATCGA
>JBGTFN010000542.1:0-4127 GCA_041747275.1 Gemmatimonadaceae bacterium
CACGCGCGCGGCCGCGCTGCTGTGCATGAACGCGGCGGGCTTGGCCTTGATCGCCTTCTGCAGTCCGGCTTTCGCGGGTCCGCTGCGATCAGGGGAGCCTGGGACGTCGAGCAGCACGACGCGGAGGCCGGCAGAGGCCGCGAGGGCAGCGATTCCACTGCCCATCGCACCGGCACCCACGACTCCGACGGTCGTAACGCGCATGAACGCTCCGGGGGGGCGCACACCAGCGGCGCGTGCGTTCCGGGTCAGGGGGACACCGGCGCGACACCGCCTGCGGTCTGCGCAAAGAGGACCCCCAAATGTTGAGCGCGGCCCCGGCTACCGGAAGGGGGCGGGCGCACAAAACGCGACGGTCACGTCACGTTTGCGCGCGGCTCAGGCGCTCCCAGAACACTTTGCGGGCCTTCGCGACCTTCGGCGCCACCACACCCACGCAGTACGGAGCGGACGGATTGTTGGTGAAGTACTCCTGGTGAACGTCCTCGGCCGGATAAAACGCCGGCGCGGGCGAGATCTCCGTGACGATCCGGTCAGGCCACATCGCCTGTTCCGTCAGCTCGGCGATGTGCGCACGAGCCGCCGCGTCCTGCGCGTCGCTGTGCGTGAAGATCACCGAGCGATACTGGGTGCCCACGTCGTAGCCCTGACGGTTGAGCGTGGTGGGATCGTGAATCACGAAGAACACGTCGAGCAGGTCGCGGTAACCGATCTCGCGTGGGTCGAACGCGACCTGCACGACTTCCGCGTGGCCGGTCACGCCGGTGCAGACCTGTTCGTAGCTCGGGTTGGGGCGCGCTCCGCCCGCGTAACCCGAGATGACGGAGTGCACGCCGCGCAGCTCGCGATACACGGCATCAAGGCACCAGAAGCAGCCGCCGCCAAGCGTGGCGATTTCGAGCGTCGGGTTTTCAGCGGAAGAATCAGTCACGGAGCATCGTGTGAAAGTCAGGCCTGCAGCGCGGGATGTCGTCCTCGCACGTCGTCGTAGAACGCCTTCATACGCGCAATGTCGGTCGAAGGTTCGGCGTCGTGGTCCACCTCGAGTGTGGGACCGAAGCGGACCGTCTTGCGCCCCCAGTCCATCACCGCGCACACCACAGGAACGTCGGCGGCGCGCGCGATGTGCCAGAACCCCGAGCGCCACGCCTGCACCTTGTGTCGCGTGCCTTCCGGAGCGAGCACGAACACCAGTCGGTCGCGCTCCGCGAACTCCGCCGCAGAGCGATCCACGAGGGCGTTGGCTGCCTTCCTGTTCACCGGGATGCCGCCGATTGCGCGCATGAACCAACCGAGCGGAGGACGGAACAGCGTGTGCTTGCCCAGCCACTTCACGTTGAGTCCGAGCGCCCACTTGGTGGCGAGACCGATGACGAAGTCCCAGTTGGACGTGTGCGGTGCGACGATGATGACGAAGCGCGGAATGTCCGGAATACTGCCGGTCAGGTCCCATCCGGCGACGCGCAGGATCGTGCGTCCAATGAATCGGAACAGCGCTCCGCGATGCTGTGGGACGGATGGGCCGAGATGCGGACGTTCGACACCGGCGGCAAGACGGCTGGCGAGAGTTGATGTCATGCGATTCATTTGAGCGATGACCGAGAAGATCCGCAAGAGCGACGAAGAGTGGGCCGCTATGCTGACCAAGATTCAGTTCAAGGTCACCAGGCAGCACGGCACCGAGCCGGCGTTCACCGGTGAGTACTGGGACCATCACGACGCCGGCACGTACGTGTGCATTTGCTGCGGGCTGCCGCTTTTCTCGAGTACCACCAAGTTCGAATCAGGCACGGGGTGGCCGAGCTTCTGGGCGCCAGTGCGCGATGACGCAGTGGAGACCACGCGTGACCGCAGCTGGTTCATGGTGCGCACTGAAGTGCACTGCGCGCGCTGCGATGCGCATCTGGGACATGTGTTCGATGACGGTCCGGCGCCGACGGGCTTGCGCTACTGCATGAACAGCGCGTCGTTTGATTTTGCGCCGGAGAGTGCTGCAGATGCGGCCGACGATAGCGCATCCGTCCAGCCGACCGGAGATTCGCCGTGAGCCGCCGCCCTGTGGGGGCCTTCGCGCGCAGCTTCGCGTGGGTCTGCACTATTGCGTTCACCGGGGCGATCTCGGCAGCGCTGCCGTCTTCGCTCCTGCACGCGCAGGTCGTGTACTGGTGGCAACCATCGTCGCCACCGGCGCGTGACGCAGTTCCCGCAATACTGCGCACGACGGCGGGCACGGTCGCGCTCGGACTTGGCAACATCGGCATCCTGTCCACCGACGCGGATGCCGTCTTCTACAATGTCGCGATGCTCACGCAGGCGCGTGGCGTCAGCCTGTCGGGTCAGCGCTACGAAGCGCGCTCCAGCACCGCC
This sequence comes from Gemmatimonadaceae bacterium, assembly GCA_041747275.1. Classification (GTDB taxonomy): domain Bacteria; phylum Gemmatimonadota; class Gemmatimonadetes; order Gemmatimonadales; family Gemmatimonadaceae; genus JAABRT01. Next base: position 2,368 of record JBGTFN010000542.1, read on the forward strand.
TCGATCGCCAGCGTGCAGGCGCTCGGAGCAACCAGCATCGGCATCGGTGCCCGCGTGCTGAACGGACGCTGGTCTTTCCCGCCGCTCCCGCCGTCTGCGCCAAACGAGCCGCGCGATCCGCCCTATACTATTTTCTCCGGGCCCACTTCGGCGGTGGCGGTCACGGCTGCCGCCGCACGTTCCCTCGGTCCGGTTCGCATCGGGCTTGGCGCGACTTTCGTGCGCGAAGCATTCGCCCTGGACCATGACGACGAAGTCGTGTTCGACGTCGGCGTTGTGTACCCGATGGGCCCGATGAACGCGGCGCTGACCGTCCAGCACATTGGCGAATCGATCGACCTGTTGCAACGCGATGGTGCGCCGCCGTGGCGCGCCGTGCTCGGCTTCGGCGGCGCGAACTATCCGCTGGCAACGTTCTTCGACTTGTCCGTGGTGTCGCAGGTAAGTATCGACGAGTCGGGAGACGTATTGCCGGCGGTTGGCGGCGAACTCGCGTACGTGCCGATCGAGGGCGTGTTCATTGCTGGACGAGTGGGTGTTCGGCGGCCGGCATTCAGCGACGAGTCTGCGGTGACGGCCGGAATCGGATTGACGCTCGACCGGTACTCACTCGACTACGCGTTCGAACCGTTCATCGGGCGACCCGACGCACATCGGTTGGGACTGCGTATCCGTTAGTGCGTCGCGCGGCGAGTGGACAGCGCAACCGCTCGCTGGAATGCCGCGTGAGCGGAACCATGCCTCGTTCAGTCGCCTGGATAGGCCGCAGCGAGTTTGCGAACCGTTGTGATGTTGCGCATGGTCGTGGGCGCGCCGAGCAGCTTCTCGAGCCGCGCTCCGGAGAAGTCTGACGTGCTGATGGTTTTCCGGCAGAGCCAGTAGACTTCGCGCTCGGTGAAAAAAAATCGGTCGACCTCGTTCTCGAAGGCGCTGATCGCGCGCATGACCGCTGTCGTCGGCGCGTCTTTCAGAAAGCCCACGTAGAGGGTGTCGCCCTTGTCGGGGAACGGCTGCGCACGCTTCGGTGTCCAATGTGCCAGTTGCACGTTGTCGGAGGTGGTTCGCGCGAAAACGTCCACGGTGAAGCCAAGAGCCTCAGCGAGGGACGCTTCAAGCGAAAGTTCCAGGCGGGCGGTGTCGGGTGCGTTCTTTGGAGAACGGCGTGATACCACTGAATTCGGCTCACGAAAGATCACGTTGCCGCTCGCGATGAACGTCTCGACATCGCGATACCCCAGCGACTCGAACAGATCACGCAGCGCGGCCATTTTGACCGTGCGTCCGCCAACGTTGATAGCGCGCAAATATGCGATGTAGCGGGTGGGCACAAGCATTCGCTGGTTGTCCTCGATGGCATCGCCTCAGCACGAGGACGCCGTGCCGAACCGAGCCTTCAGGAGTATATTGGGGGTTCCTTCCAAATTCAGTCACGAGGCCCTGCCCATGACGCACCTGTTGCTGCTCGCCGCCCTTCTCGGGCCCACTGCCGCCACCGCAGCCGATTCGACGCCGGAAACGCGCGCCGAGATCTCGGCGGCCGGATTCGGCACTTCGATTGCCCTTAGTGGCGAATACGCATTTGTCGGCGAGCCGCGCGGACCGTCAGGCGTCGTGCATGTCTACCGCCGCGGCACGGCTGGCTGGCGATCGGCGAGCAAGCTTACCGCCGCAAACGGAACTGCCAACGACGGATTTGGCGCCAGTGTTGCGGCCGACGGACCGACGTTGCTGGTTGGGCGCATCGGCGCGCCCAATGGCGC
>JBGTFN010000543.1:0-9357 GCA_041747275.1 Gemmatimonadaceae bacterium
TGCGGCGTCGCGGCGGCGACAGCACGATCCTGCTCATCAATGGCGGAGCAAACGCGCAGACCTATCTGGGCAAGACACTGCGACAGGTGGCAACAGAGAAAGGCACGCCCGCTGTCGAAACGGCTCTCGAATTGATCCGAACCGGCGTGGACATGGGCGTGGCATCGTTCAACATGACCGAGCACGATATTGAGACGTTCATGCGCGACTCTTTCGTCATGACGAGCTCCGACGGCTCGGGCGGACACCCCCGACTCTTTGCCACCTATCCCCGCAAGATTCGTCGCTACGTGCTCGACAAACCGGTGATCACGATGGAGCGCATGATTCAGTCGTCGTCGGCCCAGGTGGCGGAGGTCTACGGGATCGTCGAGCGCGGTGCCTTGAAGCCCGGTTACTTCGCCGATGTGATCGTGTTCGATCCGGCCACCATTCGCGAGGTCGCCACATATGTCGAGCCGGAACAGCTCAGCGTCGGTATGCAGTGGGTGTTCGTCAACGGCAAGGCCGCCATCGCCGAGGGTGCTGCAACAGGCGCCATGGCGGGACGTGGCTTGCGCAAGCGATAGCCCACTGTAACGCGATCCAATCCGCAACCGCGCCTTCCGTGTCGATTCACGTCGTCCTCGTACATCCGGAAATCCACTGGAACACCGGAAACGTCGGTCGCACCTGTCTCGCCGCCGGTGCAACGCTGCATCTCATCGAACCACTTGGCTTCTCGCTCGATCAACGTGAAGTGAAACGCGCCGGACTCGATTATTGGGAACATGTCGATGTGCGGGTCTGGCCGGACTGGGACAGCTTCGAACGCGAACTGCCGGCGTTTGGCGCACCGTTCTTTTTCTCCACCAAGGCGACGCGTCTGTACTGGGACGCTCCACTCGCCGAAACGGCCGACACGGTGCTCGTGTTCGGTCGCGAGACAGGTGGCCTGCCCCCTGCGCTGCACGAACGCTACGCGGATCGCTTCGTGACGATGCCGATGCACTCGCCGCGCATTCGGTCGCTCAACCTGTCGTCGAGCGTCGGAATCGCGGTCTATGAGCTGCTGCGCCAACTGGCCATTCGACCGCCCGAAGGCTGATATGCACCACAGGGAGTAGCCCCGCCTTTCCCCATGCGCCCATAGTGCGCAAGCTGTCCGGCACGATACGATGCAAAGTCACGCGAACGTTGACGTTTTCTCCAAAGATCGCGAGAGATTAGCTCATGGATCAGACTGCCGCTCACGAAACCCACGCTGAAGGCGTGAAGAAGATCGCGGAAATTATCAAGGACATCCGCATTGCCATGCTGGTGACCATCGATGTGCGCGGCATTCCCAACAGCCGTCCCATGGCGACACAGGGCGACGACTTCAGGGGCACGCTGTGGTTCTTCACAGATCGCGACTCGCCCAAGGTGCGCGACATCGCAAACAATCCTTACGTGAACATCGTCTACGAGAAGACCGCCGCCGAAAGCTATCTGTCCATGGTGGGAAAGGCGGAAATCGACGACGATCGCGATCGCATGCGTGCAATGTGGTCGCCATGGATGAAAGCGTGGTTCGACAGCGCCGAGGATCCCGATCTCTGCCTCATCCGCGTCACCGTGGAAGAGGCAGAGTACTGGGATACACCAGGCGGCAAGGTGGCGTCACTCATCTCGCTCGTGAAGGGAGCGGTGACGGGCGATCCGGGTGACCTGACATCCGATCACGGTCGCGTTTCGTTCTAACGAACGACGTAGCGGACAGAGCAAACGGCCCCGCGACCAGCGCGGAGGCCGTCAGCAGAAGTGCGCCCGCAAGCACCATGGGAACACCCGGGCCCAGCTGGGCCACCAGCATCGGATTTGCCTCGAGCTCCGCCATCTTCTGCTGAAGGCCGTAGGCAATCCAGGCAGCGAAGGTCAGTGTGACAGCACCGAGCGCGCCCTGCAGCGACGCTGCGCGTGTGGTTGATATGGCGCTTTCGCGCCACATCAGAAACACGCTCAGTGCGACCACAAGCAGGCCCGTGCCCAGTAGAATGCGTCCGTACACGCCGACCGTACCGGCGTATGGCTGCAGGCCCGCGAAGAGCGAGAACCATGGCTGCAGGCTGCCAGCAGCGATCAATGCACCGCCACCGACGCCACACAGCGCTGTGAGTCGCTGCTGGCGTGTCATTACGGACGCACGTTGAAGAAGAGGTACAGATTGCTCGGGATATCTCCGGTAATGCCAACTCCCGCATCCTGCAGACGTCGCACGGTGGCGAGGTCCTTGCCCTCCTCGATCTGGGCCCAAATCGCTGGATCCGTCACACCGATGACCTCGATCTCCCACCAGTTCCCTTGCACTTCGTCGATGACGTGGCTGTGCGGCGGCAGCGCGGCGTTCTCCGTTCCCGGGCCGAACACGCGTGACAAGTCGATCGTCGACGGATGGTTGATGCAGTTACCAGAAACCGGGCAATGCAGCATGGGTGGGGCCGGTGAGAAGAGCGGCGCCATCACGTAGACAACCGGGATGCGACCTGGGCGCGGTGCTACGGTAGGCTCTTCGCCGAGCTCGCATTCGCTGGTCGCGCCGCTGGCAGGCGGTGCCTTGCAGAAGAAGTCCTTGATGTAGGACAGGGTCACCGTCTTTCCCTTGAACCAGGACGGGGTTGTGCCCTGCGGGGCGCCATCACGGGCGTTGTGTGCGAAGAGTGCGGCACCGTCGTGATCGGTTGTCGCGGTTGGTGCCGCGTCACTACAGGCAGCGACGCCGACCAGTGCGAGGAGCGCAACCAGCCGATGAATCGAGGGGGTTCTCATGAGGCAGAAGTCTCCATGGAGGGGGGGGCCTCGCTCAAAGCGGGCGAGGGAAGCGGCACCGGAGCACCGCATGTTTGGACGTACGACCCCAACCCGGCGACTGGATCTCTCCACGCAAAAATCCCGTGCGAGCGCCTGTTGCGCCGCACGGGATTCATGTAGGCAAGCGAGCCCTTCAGTAGCCTACTGCAGCTGCACCCAGCTTCGCTCCCGCGTGCGGGTGAGCACCGCCGAACCGCGCAGCGCACTCTCGACGGCACATTTCGACCACTGCAGGTCGATCGTGCCGCCTATGCTGACGTTGTCCTTGTCGAGATCCGCGTTGCGCGACATGACGCTGCCGAAGATTTTGGCCGTGCCGTTGCCGGCATCGAAATCGTCACGCGCGACGATCAGTCCGTACCAATCCAGCGTGCCGTTGAGAGTGACGTCGCCGTTCACCAGCAGGACTCCCTGACCGCGTCCCTTCCCGTTGAGTTTGAGGTCGCCATCCACGTAGATGATCGGGAAGTAGTTCATGCATCCGGCAATCGTGCCCGCGCCGCGGAACGGCTCGCCCCAGTTCATCGACGCGCTGTAGTTGCAGGTACTCGCCGTGCCTGTCGGCAATGGCTGGTAGCTACCGCTCGCGATCTTGATATCTGCATTCGCAACCAGGGAGTTCCAGCTTTCGGTCCCGTAGCGCACATAGGTGTTTGAGTCGGCGGCCGCGGGATCGGCGTTCGTGCCATTCACCACTGAGGTGGGCTTCTGGATGTTGACGGTGACACCTGGCGCGTAGGCAATCGCGAAAGTATCCCGACCTGCGATCTGCGAGCACTGCGTCCAACCCGCCGGGTTGGTGTTGGCCCCGGTCACGAACGCGTTGCCCTTTACCGTGATGTCACCGGCCGTCACGATGGCCCCGCCAGGCGTGATCGTCGGATACGCGATGCGCACCAGCATGTGCGTCATGCGCTGTGATTCGAGCGCTGCATTACCGATGCTTGCGCGTCCCGTGGACACGACCCAGAACGTGTTGTCATTCAGGCGCGTCACCTTGACGCGCGCCGTATCGCCCTGCGAAACGAACACCGAGTTCGAGTCGATGGCACCGAACGCCAGGCCGGTTGGAGGCGGCAGGTTGCGTTCACGCGGCCAACTCGCGATCTCGCGGTTGATGCCGAACTCGGCGACCGCGAACGCGCGTTGCTCAACGAGCGTATTGCGTCCCGCGCGGAACTCATGCATCGAGGCTACGAGTGCGCCCTGCGACAGCAGCAGCAGCACCACCATCGCGAACAGTGCGAGCAGCAGTGCCGTGCCTCGCCGTTTGCGTGGCGTGGGCTTCGTCGCGATGGGTTCCACGACCTCGCCCGTCAGTTCTTCAGAAGCTGGTTTCATTGACGATTCCGGATAGCGATTCGAAGTGCGATCGAGTCTCGCGGCGTCGCACTTCCCCCCGAATAGCCGGGGGCAGAGCCGGGGAGACCCGCGGCCTGCATGGTGAGGTCCACGCGCGCCAGCGAGGTCGATTTCCCGCCGGGTGCGACTTCCACACCGGTACTGTCGAAATACACGAGCTTCAAGCCACCGTTGGCCGGCACATCATACGGCCCGCTCACGACGATCGGCGTATCCCATCCTGCCCCGCGCAGCGATTGCTGCGTGAGGTACCATCGATTTGTGGTGCCCGACTGCTGCAGCGCGTACTCCACATGACGCGTGAAGCGCACGCCGGCTCCGACCAGCACAGTCGCCGGCACCGCCTCAGACACCACAACCCGATATCGCGCCTTGGCGACGTCCGCGACCGCATCGGTGAACGGCGCACCCAGGCAATGCGAGAGCACCGGCGTGACCGAATTAATCGTCAAGGCCACCCACTTGTCGTCTTCGGCGCCACGCAGCGGTCCCTCGTCGAAGGCATAGAGCGTATCGCCGGCTGCCGGACGCGTGACGAAGCTCGTCAACGTATTGTGCGCCAGGTTTTCGGGAGGCAAGAACAGCGTGTTGGCGCCGCTCTTCGCGCAGACGATCGATGCGCCGATCGTAGACCGGAAGGTCAGCGATGTCGCCGTGAACGAGCTCACGTCCCCGCCCACGCTCGACAGCCCGCGCACATCTGTCGGCACCAGGCTCATCGCGGTGCGCAGTTCCCGGCGCACGCCCACCATCTCGTACGTCTGCTGAAAAAGCCGCTGCTGACCCAGCATGGTGGCCGCGACCAACGATGCAATCACCGCCAGAATCGTCATGGCGATGAGCAGTTCGACCAGGGTCACACCCCGGCGGGCACGACGACTCAGTCTCGACATGGAATGATTGTCTCGTAGAGAATGGGAACCATGCGTCCAGGCACCGTCATCGTGATCTTGATGAGCTTGATGTTCCGGCCGTCAGTGACGGTCCAGGACTCGTCGATCGAGCGGCGCGTGCTTGTGCCGCTCGTGGTCGCATTGCCTGGCGTGAGCGACTGGCACCCGATGCTGGTGAGCGAATCGAGCCGGGCCTGCGCGATGCCGGCGGCGACGGTCTGATTGCGTCCCCCCCCAAGCTGCTTGACGACGCTGCCCGATGTGCCGAGCACGCTGAACAGGCCGACGCTCAGCAGCAGCATTGCCACGATGAGTTCGACAAGGGTCGCACCGCGGCGCGTCTTGTGTCCTGGGTGTGAGCTGCGTGTACTGCGATTCACGCGCGTTTTCATAGGCGACAGTCCCGTGGCAGGATGAGTCCGCTCGCCGAGACGCAAAGCGTGTCGCTTTCCGAGCCGGAGGTGAGTTCGAATCGAATGATGCCCGCCAGAGCCGGGGTGATCATGCCGCGCGGGTCATACGTGATTTCCGTAACGCCATCCAGCGATGTCAGCGCGGCGCCGCCGGTGCTCGCATCGAACCGCATCGGCCCCAGCACGGACACCGATTGTTTGTTCAGCCCCGAGAGCACAGTGACGTTCACCGACGATCCGGTAATCGTCAGTTTGGACGACTGACCTTTCTGTACGGCCGCGGAGCGCGCCGCCGAAAACGCCGACGCCAACATCAGGCGTGCGGAGCGTGCGGTGGACTGCTCGCGTACCACCGTGAACTTCGGCATGGCGATCGCCATGACCAGGGCCACGATCACCACGACAAGCAGAATCTCGATCATGGTAAATGCACGACGGGAACGATGCACGGTGGCGCTCGGTGGACGGAGATGGCGGGATTGCCTCTCCCCTCAGACGACGCCGCGTTTCACGCAGTAACCAATAGTCACTGCCCCGGACCTTGCCGTTAGATTCCCCCAATACACTGTCACCGTTACGGCATCGATCATCATGTGCGCGTCCAGCCCGACGCCAGCGTCCGTGCCCATGTAACAATCGCCGTGCAGCCCAGGCGTCCCGTTGCTGGGCCAGCCCGATGCCGATAGCTCTGACGTCATGACGACGAACATTCTCATCATCTGCACCCACAACTCGGCGCGCAGCGTGCTGGCCGAGTGCATGCTCAATCACTGGGCGGGCGAACTCAAGCGCGACGTGCGTGCGCACAGCGCCGGCAGCACTCCAAGTGGACAGGTGAATGAATTCGCGCTCGACGTGCTGCAACGTGCCGGCATCGACACGAGCGGCGTGAGCAGCAAGAGCTGGGATCAGTTCACGGGCGACAAGGCGCCGCGCCTCACCATCGTGATCACCGTGTGCGACAGCGCCGCGGCCGAGCCTTGCCCCGTGTTTTTCGGCGCGTCAGGCGAGCCTGTCAGGGTGCACTGGGGGTACCCCGATCCGTCGCTCGCAAATGGTGACGACGACGCGAAGCGCCAGGCGTTCGAACTCACGCGCCAGGCGCTCGGGTATCGTATGCTGCAACTGCTTGCGCTGCCCCTCGAGACCATGAGCGGCGAAGCAATATCCCAGGCACTCGAAGTGATCGCGCACGGCTGACCGCATCATGTCGCTTTTCGAACGCTATCTCACCGTCTGGGTCGGGCTTGGCATTGCGCTGGGTGTGGGCGCCGGATTGCTCGTACCCGCCGCGTTTCAACTGCTTGCGTCGCTCGAGTTTGCGCACGTCAATCTGGTTGTGGCACTGCTGATCTGGGTGATGGTGTATCCGATGATGCCCCAGATTGACTGGCATGCCATCAAGGATGTCGGGCGAAGGCCGCGTGGTCTCGCACTCACGCTGGTCGTCAATTGGCTCATCAAGCCGTTCACCATGGCGGGGCTCGGTGTGCTCTTTTTCCACCACGTCTTGGCGCCTTGGGTGAGCCCGCAATCGGCGAATGAGTACATCGCCGGCATGATTCTGCTGGGCGTCGCGCCGTGCACGGCCATGGTGTTCGTGTGTACGTCGCGCTGCCGTTGGTGGCCGGCGTGCTTACACGACGCGCGCTGCTGACCCGATCCGAGACCGCATTGCATGAATACGTGGCGCGGCTCGAGCCATGGTCCATGATCGGATTGATCGCTACGGTGGTGCTCCAACTTCTTCGAGTTGGCCGTCGCGGTGGCCATCTCGATCTTCGGACTGCAGTCGGGAGCGGCGCTCGCCACGGTGGTTGGCGTGCTGGTGGAGGTGCCAGTCATGCTATCGCTCGTCTGGATGGTGAATCGCATGCGGCCTGCAGCGGTGGTGGCCCGACTGGCGTAGTTGATGGGTGCGTTCGAGATTGAAGCACCTTCCGCTCACCCTGCCCTCCCGCCATGCCGCAAACGTCACAACGACTCCACTCCATTTCCGAGTCGGTCATCCGGAACACCACGCGCACCGCGACCCAGTACGGCGCGATCAACCTGGCGCAGGGCTTCCCCGATTTCGAGCCGCCCGCAGCGCTGCTCGACGCACTCGTGGAGGCTGCGCGCGGCCCGTTCCATCAATACGCCGTCACGTGGGGTGCACCGCGCTTCCGTGAGGCGCTGGCCCGCAAGATCACGCGCACGAGCGGCGTGGCGATCGATCCCGACGAGCATCTCGTGGTCACGTGCGGCAGCACCGAGGCCATGATGGTCGCCATGATGACCGCCTGCAATCCGGGCGACAAGGTCATCATCTTCTCGCCGTACTACGAGAATTATTTCGCCGACACCATTCTGGCCGGTGCTGAAGCGCTGTGGGTCCCGCTACGTCCGCCTGCGTTCAGCTTCGACCCGGAGCAGCTCGAGCGTGCATTTGCGCAGGGCGCGAAAGCCATTGTGCTGTGCAACCCCGGCAATCCCACGGGCAAGGTATTCACGCGGGAAGAACTGGAGGTCATCGTCGCGCTGGCCATCAAATACGATGCGTACATCATCACGGACGAACCGTACGAGCACATGGTCTACGCGCCGCACGAACACACCTACGTGCACGCGCTGCCCGGTGCCTTCGATCGCACCATCGTATGCAACTCGTTGTCCAAGACGTACTCCATCACCGGTTGGCGCATCGGCTACGTGCAGGGTCCACCCGATGTCATTCGCGGTGCGCGCAAGGTGCACGACTTCCTGACCATCGGTGCGGCGGCGCCGCTGCAGGAAGCTGCTGTGACGGCGCTCGAGTTCCCGGATCAGTATTACGCAGATCTTCGCGCGTTCTACACGAACCAGCGTGCAATTTTCCTGAACTACCTCGAGCAAACCGGGCTGCCGTACACGGAACCGCAGGGTGCGTACTACGTGATGGTGGACATTTCAGAGCTCGGCTTCGCAACCGACGCCGAGGCTTCCGATTGGTTCATCAAGGACATCGGTGTGGCGGGCGTGGCCGGTTCGAGCTTCTTTCGCGAACCGGTACAGGATTATCTGCGCTTTCACTTTGCGAAAAAGGCGGAGACGTTGCACGCAGCCGGTGAACGACTGCTCGGCGTGCGCGCGGGACGCAATTAGTCTCGCCGAGCGCGGCTGGGCGACGGTGGCGCCACTAGACGAGTGGCGCCGAAACATCGAGCCGTTTGCGCCTACAAACACTCCGGCAGCGCACTCTTGAGTCGTGACACAGCCGTGATTTGCTCCGGCGAGATGGCCAGCCGGTTCGCCGTGCGCAGGGCACTGCACGCCTTGACGTCATCGCTGATAATCGCGTACGGCGGAACAAGCGCGACGTATACCCACACGCTGTCCTGCGCGGTGCCATAGCGGGACAGCAGGCGCTCCAGCCTCGGGATTTCAGCGCGGCTCACGGACTCCTGCTCGCTCTCCGACGCAGCCAGCAATCGCGCCTTGATGGCTGAAAACTCGCGGTCAACTTCTGCATTGCTTGCGCTGGCCGGCGTTGCCACGATGCCAGCATCGGGCGCTGCCGCGGCGGTGGTGGCCGCGCCGCTACCGGTAGGTGCAGTTCCGGCACCCGAACCCGTCGACGTGTTCCCCAGTGTGCCGTCACCACTGCCTCGGCCGGCGGTCTGCTGCGGCGTGGCAGTCGATCGCTCTCCCGGTGCGTTCGGAGTCGCGTTCCCGTTCGCACCGTCACTCAGGCCGCGAGGAGCTACCGCGCCCGCATCGTTTCCGAGGGGTGCGTCCACATTCGCAACATTGGAGCCGTCAACGCCCGCAACGCCGGTGTCACCACCGCTCATCAGCATCACGCCCGCTGCGATCGCGCCAACGACGGCGAGCGCACCGAT
>JBGTFN010000544.1:0-2105 GCA_041747275.1 Gemmatimonadaceae bacterium
GTCGCGGCGCGCGCCCGCAATCGCTTCCGACCGCTGCCGCTCGGCGAGGGCCTGCTCGAACTCGTCACGCCACGCGCGGCTGATCGGCGCCGGTGACACGAGCACCAGACGCGACGGGGCGGGCATCTCAACGTCGTCCGCACTCGCAATCGTGTACAGCATGGCGAGCAAACCTCCCCACGAGTAGCCGACCAGCGTTGGCCGGTCGAGCCCGCGCTCGCGAACCACCGCCGCAAGATCCTGCACTTGCGTCTGCCACGTGATTGGTGCCGAGTCGTCGGTGCGCGACTGTCCACCGCCACGTTGATCGTACGTGATGAGCCGATGCTTTTTGGCCAGCGCGAGAAACTGGGGATAGAGGTAGTCGTGATGTGCACCGGGTCCGCCGTGCAGCAGCAGCAATGGCGCCGCATCAGGCGGGCCGTCTTCCCGGAAGAAAAGCGGCACCTGCGTTGTCGTGGTGAATCGCGAAGAGGACATGAAATGCGGTGTTGGTGATCGAGAAGTATTGCATGTCGTGCCGCTTTCACAATCGAAATATATGTTTGTTGGTGACGGTGGTCACACGAGCGGAACCCGATTCCTTACGCTCGGGTCGGACATTAATCGATGATGTTTGTCGGTTGCGGCTCGCATATGGCGCGCGTTCATACGGGATCACTTCGCTGATCACATGAACGTCGACGCGATGCGAGCCGTGGCCACATGCACGCCTACAGTATCGAGTATGGATCGTCCGTAGCCCCCGGCGATCGTGATCGCAATCGGCACGCCGATCGAGCGGCACGACTCGATCACCATCGCATCGCGTCGCGCGAGTCCTTCGCTGCTCACCCGCAACCGCCCCAGCCGGTCGCCTTCGTGCGGGTCCGCCCCAGCCAGATAGAACACGATATCGGCGCGCGCGGCTTGCAGAACTCGCGGCAATGCGTCGGCCAGCAGTCCGAGATAAGCGATATCATCGGTGCCATCGTCGAGTTCGATATCCAGCGAACCGGCGACCTTCACGAACGGATAGTTTCTGCGTCCGTGCATGCTGAACGTGTACGTGTCGGCGTCACCGGCGAACAGCGCGTGAGTGCCGTTCCCCTGATGCACGTCGAGATCGACCACCGCCACGCGTCGCACGAGTCGTTCATTGCGAAGTGTAGCGGTCGCAACGGCCACGTCGTTGAACACGCAGAATCCCTCGCCCCGATCGGCAAAAGCGTGGTGCGTGCCGCCGGCCAGGTTCATCGCGACGCCAGCTTCAAGCGCGTATCGAGACGTGGCCATCGTGCCGCCCACCGCGCGACGTGACCGCTCCACAAGCTCCGGCGACCACGGAAAGCCCAGCCTGCGCTGTGAGGCGACGTCGAGCGTGCCGTTCAATATCGAGCTCACATACGATGCGGAGTGCACGCGCCGCAGCTCGGTCTCGGTCGCGCGGGCGGGATCATGCACATGCGCCGGAGACACGATGGATTCCGCCAGCAGCGCCTCGCGCAGCATCGCGTACTTGTCCATCGGAAAACGATGGCCGTCAGGTAGCGGGATCGTGTACTGAGACGAACTCCAGACGTGCAGCTTGGAGGCGACCATGGTCAGGAACTCGGCAGTTGGGCAATGCGACGCAGCACCACCTCTCGTGATCAGCGCTGCGTGAAGTCCGTGTTCGCGTCCACGCGGCGACAGGTTTCCGCCAGCAGATCGGCCGCACGATCGAGATCCTCGAGGCTGACCATTTCATTTGGGGAATGCATGTAGCGATTGGGCACCGACACGAGTCCCGTGGCGACACCGCCTCGCGCGAGCTGCATGGCGTCGGCATCCGTGCTGGTGAAGCGCCCTGCGGCGTGCAGCGAGTAGGGAATGGCGAGTGATTCCGCACTCTCGCGCAGCAGCGTGACAACCTGCGGATGAATGACGGAACCGCGCGTGATCACCGGTCCGCCGCCGATCTTGTGACAACCGACTTCTTCCTTCTTCGCGCCAGGATGATCCGTGGCAAACGTGACGTCCACCGCAATCGCCATACTCGCGCCACTCGTGTAAGACGCCACGCGCGCACCACCGCCCGAGTACCCGATCTCTTCCTGCGTCGTGGCCACCGCGACGACGCGCGC
>JBGTFN010000545.1:0-7494 GCA_041747275.1 Gemmatimonadaceae bacterium
CGTGCCATCGCGAAGGGCACGCCATGCGTCGGTGCGCTCGCCGTCGCTCAGGGCCGAGTGCAGGACCGCCACATCGTCGCCGAAGGCCCCGCGAAAGCGATCCACCGCCTGCGGTGTGAGCGCAATTTCGGGGACGAGCACGATGGCGGAGCGATTTTGCTCCAGCACGATGCGGCGAAGCACTTCGATGTACACGAGTGTCTTGCCGCTGCCAGTGATGCCGTGCAGCAGAAATGTGGTGCCCGGTGCGCCAGCTACGATCTCGCGTACGGCGTGCGCCTGCGCGTCCGTCGGCGTGGTGGGAGGTGCGACATGTGCGCGACGCGCAAAGGGATCGCGCATGACCTTGGTGCGCTCGACCACGACAAGTTGCTTGCGCACGAGTCCGTCGAGAACGGCCGACGAGCAGGCAGCCTGCTGCAGCAACGTCGGGACTTCTGCTTCGCCGCCACGCGCCTCGAGCAGTTCGTACAGCGCTCGCTGCTGTGGCGCACGCGCGAAGGCCGACTCACGCGCCATCAGCGATTCGAGCGCATTTTCGACGATGCGCACCGAGCGAACCGTCTTGCGCGCGGGAGTTGGCGACGCCGCGCTCGTCAGCGCCGAAGGCAGCATCGCGCGCACCGTCACGCCGATCGGCGCTGCATAGTATTTCGCAATCCACTCGGCTGTGCGAAGCAGCGGCACGGGCAGCGCAGGAGACTCGTCGGGTACGGAAAGCACCGACTTGAGCGTGATGCCGTCGGGAGGAGCGACGTGCTCGAGCACGACACCGATCGCGCGTCTCGTTCGAAACGGCACGACGACGCGCTGCCCTGCGGCCGGCATGGCCATGCCATCAGGCACACGATATGTGAAGGTGCGAAACAGTGGAACAGGCAGCGCCACTGCGACACACCGCACGTCGGACGCGATCCGTGGCTCGATCAGGCGCTCGTCGGGGCGTTCGCGGTGTCGCTCGATCGGACGCTCAGGCGCGACGGGAGACGCCGAGTCCTGGCGCATCGGTCATGACGATGGTGCCGAGCGAGTTCGGCGTGGCAATGCTCGGACCCTCGAACGGATCGTCGGCGAGCAGTGCGGCACCGTCGAGGTCCACATAGTCGAGCAGCGCGGCAAAGTGTGCGGCAGCGGCGATGCCAAGCGTTGTCTCGATCATGCAACCGCACATCACCTGCATGTCGTGCGCGCGCGCCGTGGCAATCATGCGATGCGCTTCACGAAGCGAGCCGCACTTCATGAGCTTGAGGTTGATGCCGTCGACCGCGCCAGCGAGCTTGACGACATCGGTGGCAACGATGCATGACTCGTCTGCGAACAGCGGCATGGGCGAACGCTCGCGGATGAAGCGCAGTCCGTTGATGTCGTGCGGAGGAAGTGGCTGCTCGAGCATCTCGACGTTGTGCTGCACGAGCGTGTCGAGCATCGCCAGCGTACCCTTTACGGTCCAGGCTGCATTTGCATCGACGCGCAGCACGGCGTTCGGCGCTTCCTCGCGCACGATGCGCAGGATTTCGCGGTCGCGCGGCGATCCAAGCTTCACCTTGAGCACCGGGAAACCCGCCGCATTCCGCACGCGCGCGCGCAACGTTTCATCGTCGGGCGCGATACCGATGGTGAACGACGATTGCGGCGCCCTGGACGGCGACAGTCCCCAGATCTTCCAGAGCGGCGCGCCAAGGCGCTTCCCGTGCAAGTCGTGCAGGGCTGCACTCACGGCAACTTTGGCAGCCGCGTTCCAGCGAAGCGTCGCATCGATCTCGCGCTCGATCGCCTCGAGCGACCAACCATCGGCCTGTGCAAGCACCGGCGCGAAGCGATCGAGTGCGGCTACGACGCTCGAACTCGTCTCGCCATAGAAGCGGCTTGGTGCCGCCTCACCCCAGCCTTCAAGTCCGTCGTCATCACGCAGGCGCACCCAGACCACGGACCACGTCGCCGTGCCGCCACGCGCGATGATGAACGGATGCCTGGTGTGGACCTGCAATACTTCGTAGGTGAGCTGCATTACGGAAATGTCGTCAGAAGGGAGTGGTGCCACCGAGTCGGGCGAGCCGTGCAGCACGCACATCGGCGGGAGTGGAGTTCGCAGCAAGAAATGCCACCAGCGCGTCGACCAGTTCGAAGCCTCGATCGTAGCGTTCGGCCGGTGCCTTGAGCAGGCAGCGCATCACGATTGCCGATAGCGCCGCCGGTACATCCGGATGTGATTGATCGGGTGCAATCGGCTGCTCGTGCACGTGCTTGTAGCCGACGGCGTACGAGTCGGCACCATCGAACGGGGGATGTCCCGTGAGCATCTCGTAGAGCAGCAAGCCTACTGCATACAGGTCGCTGCGTCCGTCGACAAGCTTTCCCATCGCCTGCTCCGGCGACATGTAGTGCGGCGTGCCCATCGCGCGTCCCGTGGCGGTCAGCCGGCCATGAAAGCGCGCGGTTGCAATGCCGAAGTCGGTCAGCACGGCGTTGGTGTCTTCGTCGAACAGTACGTTGTCCGGCTTCACATCGCGGTGCACCACACCCAGACGATGTGCATAGTCGAGCGCAGCCGCGACCTGCGCGCCGATGCCGGCCGCGGTTGCGGGGGGCAGACGCCGAGTGCGCGCGAGCCTATCGGCCAGTGAGCCACCCGCGTAGTACGGCATCACGAGAAACACCAGGTCTCCGACGGCGCCCTGATCGAGAATCGCGCATACATACGGGTGCACGAGGCGAGCCGCCGCCTCCGCCTCGCGCCGGAAGCGCTCACGCATCTCAGATTCCCGGGCCAGAGTACGGTGCAGCACCTTGATCACCACCGGACGCGCCAGCGCGACGTGGCGTGCGAGGTATACGTGCGCCATGCCGCCGCTGCCGATGCGCTTGATCACCGTATAGCGATTGCCGGTGACACGCCGCAGATCGGAGAGTTCCTCCTCCGGCGCCTCGAGTGGCGGTGCCGAGACTTCGGGCAGCGGCACACCGCAACGCGTGCAGCGCGCCGCCGCCGCTCGATTCCAGGTGCCGCAGTCGGGACAGAACATTCAGCTGGGCGGCAAGGTCGGGTGAGGCATCATCCTAGGCGGGATCCGGGGCCATGGTCTTGCGCATGTCCGACGCAGGACCTGCACGACTCCTACAAGATACGACGACCACGCAGAAAGAGCAGCAACGCACCGCCGATCAGAAGCTGCACCACGAGCATGATCCAGAACCCGTACGGCGTGTCGGAGAGCGGGATATGCGCGAAGTTCATGCCCCACATGCCGCTTATCACCACGAATGGCAGGCTCATGGTGGCCAGCACGGAGAGCGCCTTGGTCGTGGTCCCAAGTCGGTTGGACACCTGGGTGAGATAACTGTCCATCGTGCTGCCCAGCAGGTCGCGATACGTATCGAGGGAGTCGTTGATGCGCAGCACGTGATCGTAGATATCGCGGAAATAGAGCTGCGTACCCCGTGCGAGCAGCGGCGTCGGACGATTGGTGAGCGTGGCCAGCACTTCGCGCTGCGGTGAGAGATGCCGGCGCAGCGACAGCACCAGGCGCTTGACCTGAAAGATGTCGCGCAGCGCGGTCTCGTCGAAGTCCACAAATACCCGCTCTTCAAGCCCATCCAGAAACTCGTCGATCTGCTGCAATATCGGGAAATAGGCGTCGATCGTGTCATCGAGCAGCGCATGCAGCAGTTGATCGAGTCCCCGCGATAGCAGGTCTGGATTGCGCGCGAGCCGGTCCGCCACCGCGACGACAGACGGAATCGGGCCCGCAGACACGGTGACGAGTGCGTTCGCCGTGAGGAATGCATACAGATCGTGCGTCTCGAGATCGTAGGGATCATCGGTGCTCTCGCGAAACGTCACCGCCCGCACCACGAGAAAGAGATAGCCGTCGTACTCCTCGATCTTGACGCGCGTCGCGGGGTTGAGCGTATCCTCGATGGCCAGCGGATGAAAGTTGAACAAATGCTCGAGCATCGCATGCTGCGGCCGGCTCGTGCTATCGAGATGCACCCACAGCGAGCCCTCGCGCTTCGCGAGGATCGCCGCAAGGTCGCGCGGATGACAGTCCACCACGCGTTCGTTGTGCGCGCCGTGCCACACCGTGACCACAGGCTGCACCTGCGCGCCTGACGCGGGAACGATGCGCTCGCTCACGGAGATGCGGGATGAGGCCATTTGACGCCGCGCACCACATGAAAGCCCACTGCGCGTTCCTGCGAAAGGTCGCTGAGCAGCTGCGTTTCCTTCTCCACCGCTTCGCGTGCGGCGCGCCACCCCCAGCGACGCCACGCGCGACTCGCAATCTGCAGCTTCTGTCGCAAGGTGAATGCGGGCACACCTGCTGCACGACCACGCGCGCCGCGATCGGTCCAATCCTGCACTTCGATGTCCACGAGCCCTGCTTCCCGCATCATCTGCTTCCACTCCACCAGATGTCGAAGGCCGAGTCCGAGCCGCTCCACCACCGCGGCCCGCTCTTCCTCGTTGAAGTCGGCGTTCCATGTGAGCAGGCAGAGCACTACCGGCGCGTATGGTTTGACCACTCGTGCCAGCTCGGCGACTGCACGGGCCGGATCACCGACAGCCGCGAGTACCGGTTCACCGATCGCACCATCGAACACCGCGTCATCGAATGGCAGGTCGTCGAGCGGTGCAACCTGAAAACTCACAGGTGGATGACGTTCTGCGTTGCGCACACGCGTGCTGGCTTCAGCCAGTCGCTCGCGATCCGGATCGACGCCCACCACCGCTGCGCCAGTCTTGAGCGCGAGCCACTCCGCGTTGCGCCCATCACCGCAACCGCTCACGAGCACGTCACGACCTTCTGCGGCTTCGAGCAAGTCCGCGAGTTCACGATACAGCGTTTCCACCGACGCGCGCCACCGCCCCAGCACAACGGACTGCACCAGGCGTAGCACCGCAGGGATCGGCGGAATCCGGGATGTGGCAGGCATGCGATCAGGCTATCGCCGCGTCAGGGTGAGTGCCGAAGCACGGCCGGCAACGCCATGCGCACCACGATTGGCGGCGCGTCGTCGCGGTCCGCCTCCACTGCGATAAAGTCGCGTTCACGCACTGCAGCAATGCGCCACCGACGACCAAGTCGGAGACGCGTGAGCGGCATACCATCGCTGTCGAACACCCACCACACCCAATCGTCGCTCAGACCTGCAACGGGCAGGCGCAGCCAGATGCGATCCCACTGATCAGTGAGCAAACCAGACGCGGTCGACTTGGCTGGCGGAAACGACGCTTCGGATGCAATGCGTCGTCGCACTGCCGAATCGGAGCGCGAGCGCGCGGACGCGAGCACCTCAGCCGTGAAGCGCACGCGATCTTCCTCGGTCACCGCTTCGATGCTGCAGTGGAAATCGAGGCGGAATGTGATCGCACCGGTCGTATCATGTCGCGCGATGTGGCACGCTTCGGTATCAAGCACGAGCACGTTGTCACGTCCGACCGTCCAGAGCGTGGTGCGGCCGAGCGGAATGTTGGCAACGCGCACGGGCACGCCCGGCTCGCCCTGAGAGCGGCCAAGCACCACGGCTCGTTCGGGGCCGCGCATGTGCAACAGGGTATCGCGAAACACTCCATCGGGCGTGAAGCGCAACAGCGCCATGGGTGCGCGCGAAACACCGGCGCCCTGTTCGCCCGGGAGGGCCACGGTGACGGCAATCGGCGTACCATCCAACCACGCGCCGGAAACCGTGGCCAGACGGCGCGGATCGTACTCCAGCGTGACCGCCTCGCCGATTCCGCGTGCTGTCACTCGCGTGAGGCGTGCGGCATCGGCATCCCACAATAACAGCGTATCAGGGTGAAACGGCAGCAGCGTGGCGCGGCTGCTGTACGCGCCGGCGGATGTGCCTGGCGCGCCAAGCGTGTCCGCCGATGCATTCTGGCCGAACGACGTAAAGCGCAACAGCAAAGGTTCGCTGGCGCTGAACAGGACGAGTGAAGAGTCCGCCAGCGGCTGCATGGACAGCACTCCGACGACTGCTTCCGTCGCCGGAATGGCCCCATCGAGCAGCGTGTCGCCAACGGTCAGCGCTTCATCGGCGCTGATCTCGTCACGCGAGAACCCGGCGGAGACGATGCGAACGCCAGCGCTGTCGCGCACCTGCGGTGGCGGAGCGTCGGCAACCGCCTCAGTCGCGGGTCGTTCACATGCCGACAGGAGGAGCGCGGCGATGGCGCTCAGCGCGCAACATACGCGAAGCACGTGCCATCGATGCGCGCGCGATGCATCGCCTGACGACACTGTCATAGCCCGGCCAGCGTGCGCATGTGCATGATGGCCGCGGCGGCTGTCTGCTCCGGTGCGTAGCCACCTTCGAGCGCGCTCACAATACGGCCATTGCACCAGCGGTTCGCGCGCTCCATGAGCTGCGAGGTCATCGACGCGATGTCGTCGAGTGTCCACGTGAACGCACCCAGCGGATCTCCGGCGAGACTGTCGAATCCCGCGCTCAGCAGCACCAGGTCTGGCGTCCAGTCGTGCGTGGCCGCATCGATCGCGTCGAACAGTGCGTTGCTATAGTCGGCCGGTGGCAAGCCCGGGCCCATGGGCACGTTCCAGATCGTTCCATGTGGGCCGCGCTCTTCGGTTGCGCCAGTGCCCGGATACCACGGCCACTGGTGAATGGAGACGAAGTGAATGCGTGGTTCATCTTCGACCAGTGCCTGCGTGCCGTTGCCGTGATGCACATCCCAGTCGATGATGAGCACACGTTCGGCGCCGTGCGTCCGCAGTGCATAGTGCGCTGCGATGCCCACGTTGCCGAACAAACAGAAACCCATGCCGCGGTCTCGCACCGCGTGATGGCCAGGCGGACGCACCGCGCAGAATGCGCTCGATGCTTCACCGCGCATCACGAGGTCCACGCCGTCGAGCACACAACCCGTGCCGGCAGTGCCTGCGGCCCATGATCCCGAGCTCACCACCGTATCCGGATCGAGCCGTCCTCCACCCGCGTCGGCAAGCGTTCGCACACGTTCGATGTAGTCGGTCGTGTGCGCGATCGCGAGTTCGTCGACGGTGGCGTGGCGGCCTTCGAGATGCTGCAGCGCTGCGAACAGGTCCGGATGGTACTTGAGCGCGCTCGGTATCGCGCGCAGTCGGCCAACGTGCTCAGGGTGCTCCCACCCGGTGTCGTGCAGACCACAGTCGGAGTGCGAAATGAAGGCGACAGGCATGGTGGATGTTACGTCCGGTACGGGCACAGCCGCTACCGGTGCCGTTGCGCGCAACATGTCAGCGCGCTCCATCAACGCGCACCGCGCAGCCGCCGTGACCACCATTCGGAAAGCAGCGCGATTGCCGCAATGACGAACCACCACGGGGACGGCGGTATGCGCGAGACGGCCGATGCGGGCAGCTCCGCGGCATCTGCGTGAAACGCGCTACCGTACCGCTGCACTTGCCCACGGCGTGTCCACCGTGCTCAAAGACCTCGACGCAAAGCTCGTCCTTTGCTGGTCCGAGCGCGGCGGCACAGCCCGATACCTTTCAC
>JBGTFN010000546.1:0-6984 GCA_041747275.1 Gemmatimonadaceae bacterium
CCGCCGCGACGGCCACTCTCGTTGATGCGCGCCGCGTGCGAGCCGCCATGCGTTCGCTGGCCGAGCGAGGCGCCATCTCGCTTCAGGTCCGCGATGATGCCGTCGCGGAGATCAATCGTGTCCTGGGACGCTCCACTGGCACGCGCCGCATTGAGTTGCACGGTGACGGGCGTGCCGTTCGCATGTTCGTTCCTACCGGCGATGCCTTCGCCGGGCTCATGATTCCCATTGTAGAATCAGCCGCCGATTCACTGGTGGTCGACGAACTCGCCCGGGTGCGACGTTGTGCTGATGCGCGCTGCACCCGCGTATTTCTGGACACATCGCGAAACGGCACACGGCGCTGGTGCGACATGGGAACGTGTGGCAATCGCGCGAAAGCGGCACGTCACCGGGCGCGCACGCGTGCCTCCGACGACGGAGCGCGCTGACCATGGACTCACGTCGTACGCCCGATCATCCCGTGCCGGGCGTGCCTCGGCACACACCCGACCCCACGCTCGAGCGCGGCTTTGTGGCCTCGTTGCGTTGGCTGGTGGCCGAGGGTGACGCACGAGGAGTGCGGCGTATCGCGGTCGAACTGCGCGCGCTGCGCGAAGCGCTTACGACGCTGGACGAAACGCGGCGTGCCCGCGACGAACACGCCGAGCGTGCGGCGCTGCTCGACCGCGAGATTCAGGATGCCGTGCGCTTGCTCGGCGATGCGACCAGGGTGGATGGCAACGGCTCGCTCGTCGCCCGCCTCAGCAGGCTGCGCGACATCCTCGGTCGCGACCTGGCGACGCGGCGCAATCTGGTCAACGAAAGAAATGCCTGGCGTGCAATGTGCGAGTT
Organism: Gemmatimonadaceae bacterium; assembly: GCA_041747275.1. Taxonomy (GTDB): domain Bacteria; phylum Gemmatimonadota; class Gemmatimonadetes; order Gemmatimonadales; family Gemmatimonadaceae; genus JAABRT01. The sequence continues at coordinate 835 of JBGTFN010000546.1, forward strand.
GCAGACGCGTACGCGCGCGATGGTTCACGAGCTGCTCGAAGAGTCGGAACAGTCACGCGAAAAGCTCGAAGGCGAAGTGAGCACGCTACGCGATCGTGCGGCGCTGCTGGCAAGCGTTCAGCACGAAACGGCGGTCGAGGCCGCCGGATTGCGACACCGCGTCGGTTTGCTCGAACGGGAGCGTGATGCAGCCATGGAAACTGCGACTGAAGCGGCGGGAGAACTGGCGGCGCTTCGCCAGCGCCTGCATCAGTGGAGCGGCACCGTGGACCGCGCGCTCGAAGAGCTGGCGCGCGCGTCCGGTGCACTACGTATGGACTCAGGTCGTGGCGGCAGCGACGGACGCTGAACGGTCTACAATTGACGACGGCTTGATGTAGCCCATGTCCACCGCGTAGCCAGCGAGTTTTTTCTGCAGAATGCGGCGGCCACGAAAGAGACGTGACTTGACCGTGCCCTCGGGCACGCCGAGCGCTTCCGCAATCTCCGCATACCGCAGTCCCTGAAGATCGCTGAGCACCACTGCAGCGCGATACTCCTCCGGCAGCGCGCGGATGGCGCGCGTGATTTCGTCGTCGAGGAACGAGTCGTAGAAGCGGCCCTCGGGATCTGCCTCAGCCACCGCCTCGAAGAGCGCCCAGCCTTCGGTGTCTTCCGGCTGATGCACTTCCCGCGCATCGATGCGACGCTTGCGGCTCACGAACACATGGTAGAGAATCGTGAAGAGCCACGCGCGGATGTTGGTGCCGAGATGGTACTGCTCCCAGCGTTCGATCGCGCGCAGCATCGTGTCGCTGACGAGATCTTCCGCGTCGTCGCGGGCGCGCGCGAGTTTGAGCGCAAACGAGTACAACGCGTCGAGATGCACGAGCGCCTCGCGCTCGAACTGCGCACGTCGCGCCGCACGATCGAGCTGCGCTTCCGCGGTCAGCTCTGTCGTTTCTTCGGATGACATGTCAGCCGACACGTCGCGCGATACCAACTCGCTGGTCGTTACCATAACCATATGCTCCCTGGCCACAATGCGTGTAGCCCACCACCCGTTGCCGTGCCGTGCGTTCGAAGCAGTAGCGCCCCGAGCGAGCGAGACGGACCCCTATTCCACCCCTCGCGAACCCGACGTCATCAGCACTGCCCCACCGTCCCGCACATGCGTGCCGATGAACCGCTTGAGATCGATCGCGATTCCCTCCAGCACACCCAGGTCCCGCTTGACGCGCGTCATCAACACCGCTCCCTCGAGCGTCGCGATGATGAAGCGTGACAGACGAACCGCGTCCACGTCATCGTGCAGTTGCGGACGCGCTTCCCACAGCAACGAGCGAATCTGGCTCGCCCAGCGCTCGAAGACCGCCTCGATGCGCACGCGGAAGCCCTCGTGGGCATCGGCAAGTTCAGCGGCCAGATTTCCGAATGGCGACCCACCACGTCCACCGCGCTCGACTTGCAACGCAACCACCGCATCGATGAACAGCGACAGTCTCTCGAGCGGATCGATCATCGGCTCGCGCAGGATCGCGAGGCCGCGCTCGGTGAAACGCTCGAACTGCCGGTTGAGCACTTCGTATCCCAGTTCTTCCTTGGACCGGAAGTAGTGATAGAAATGGCTCTTGCCACTGAGCTTCGCGCCGCGAATGACATCATCCACCGAAGTGGACGTGTATCCGCGTTCGGCGATCAGAATCGCCGCAGCGTCGAGTATTTGCAGTCGTCGGTCAGACATCGTGAAGTGAAACTAGGACTGATCAGTCCAAAGCGCAATAGCAGGGGCCAAAAAAGACGATAACCCGTTCAATTGCAAGTACTTGTGGTCGACTTCTACGCTCCGGCTCGCTGGCGCGTTACTAGACCGTGACCCATCACTGCCGTGTTGATGTCAAACGATAACAGTACGCCGCCGATCGCGCCTCGGACAGCCAGTCCGACTTCTCACGGTCGCACCATTGTCACCCGCTCCTATTTGTCGCTGCACGATCCGGCCCAATTCCGTCCTGGTTCGGCGCCTCGTCGTGAAGCGTCGATGCGAGCGCTTGCGGGCATCGGGACGGCCGCGTGGCGAGCCCTGTACGCTCGTGTCGGCGCTCCGTGGCATTGGCACGATCGGGATCAGTGGAGCGACGAACAGCTGGCCGCCTACCTTGCCCGCGCGGAGGTGTCGTCGTTCGCCATTGACGCACCCCCAGTGACGGACGCGGGACTGCTCGAGCTGTGCAGTCACGAAAACGGCAGCGTCGAGATCGTCTATCTCGGACTTGTGTCCGACGTACACGGACACGGTCTCGGTGCCTGGCTGCTCGGCGAAGCCGTGAATCTCGCGTGGGCGCGCAGCGCGACGCGTGTGTGGCTGCACACCTGCACGCTCGATGGTCCTGGTGCGCTGCCCAACTATCTCGCGCGCGGCTTTGCGGTGGATCGCACAGAGACGTATGAGGCGGTGCTCTGAGCTCGCGTGCTTACGTCGACTCTGTAGTCGGGCTACGTCATGCCGCGTATGGGATGCGATGCGTGTGCAGTGAAGACTGAGGCACCCTCGGAATATTTCTGATGGCATCACACCTTCAGCAGGAGCGCAGCATGAAGAACGTTCCCACACTCCGCATGCGACGGCATCTGAACAGATTTTCAGTTGTTGCTCTGGGCATGGTCTCGATCGTCGCCTGCAACGACAGCCCCGTCGTCCCGGCCCCGTCCGCTTCGATCGAAGCGCCAAATCTGCAGGTGGTCTCCCGGATATCCAATGCGACATGGGCGCAGGAGATTGTCGGGAAGACTGGACCGGGCTCCACGTACGCGATGTTCGTTCCGCACAACTGGAATGGCGACGTCGTCTATTACGCGCATGGATTCGTTGATGCCGTCCTTCCGATTGCGCTGCCTGGCGGTGCATACGTGGAGGGACTGCGCAACGAACTCGGCTCGAGAGGCTTCGCCGTTGCCTATTCGAGCTACAGCGAGAACGGATTTGCGGTCAAGGACGGCGTGCAGCGCACGCATCAGTTGCGCGGGTTGTTTACGGGTGCAACACGACTTCGCCCGAATCGCAGTTATCTCATCGGGCAGTCGCTCGGTGGCGGGATCGTCAGTGCGATCGCCGAGGACAAGGCGGCGCAGTATGACGGCGTAATGCCGGTGTGCGGCATGGTGGGTGGCAGCCTGCTGCAGACCCAGTATCTCGGCAACGTGCGCACGTTGTTCGATGCGCTGTTCCCTGGCGTGCTGCCGGGAACCACGATCTCGATGCCGGCGAATGTCGACGTGAACTCACAGATCGTGGGTCCGGCGCAGTTTGCGGTGTTCATGACGCCCGGTGGCATCGACAAGCTCGCGAGCATGGTCTACTCGCCGCAGACGCCGCTTCCAGTTCCGCTCCCGTTGGGCCCGGCGACCTTCCCGCTTGCATTCGGATCGCTGGCCAACGCGCTGGGATTCCACGCGCGCGGCACCAACGACATTCTCGACCGTACAAACGGGGCGACGCCCTTCGACAACCAGAACACCGTTTACACCAGTCTGCTGTGGTCGCCTGCGGTCCAGACCGGGATCAACTCGGTGATCGCTCGGTACACCATCGCCCCGTCAGCCGAGAACTATCTGACGAAGAACTTCACGCCGTCTGGTGACCTCAAGATCCCGACGCTGACGTTGCACAATCGCTACGACCCGGTCGTACCCGAGTTCCACCAGGGCGCGCTGCAGTCGGCCGCAGATGCCGCGGGCAAGTCGAGCATGCTGGTGCGCAGGATCGCCGTCGCGCCATACGGACACTGCGCTTTCGGCGCGGCAGAAGTCGCCGCGAACTTCGACCTGCTGGTCAACTGGGTCACGAGCGGCGTGAAGCCCTGACCGTACCCGCAATCGGAGACATCGTTGGACCGTCCACCGTAAACCGATCACTGCAACCGTAAACGGTTTGCCGATCTCGCCTCAAGTTGCGATCCGCTCGCCGGAAAGCCATTGGGCCCCTGGCTCTGGCATTCCGGCGATCGGCCTTCGCGGCGGACACCTCGGAACCGTTCACGGTGACAGTGGACGGTGGACGGTTTTCAGTAGGAAATCTGGAACGCCACGAGTGGTCGTCCGTAGTATCCGCACAGCGATGTCGCCATCAAGGTGCTGCCCTCACACCTCGCGCGGACCGCCGAGTCGCGTGCGCGATTCCTCCGGGAGGCCCGGACCGCCGCTGGACTGTCGCACCCGTACATGGGCTTCACGAGCACGAAGTCGTGACCGTTGCGGACGTGGCCCGTCGAATGGCGATGTCCGAGGATCACCTGGTCAAGGTGGTGCAACGACTCTCGTCACTTGGCTACGTGCAGACGCTACGCGGACGCAACGGGGGACTGCGGCTGGCGCAGCATCCGTCTGCCATCGTGGTTGGAGCGGTCGTGCGCGAGACCGAGGACAACCTCATACTCGTGGAATGCTTCGACCCGGTTACGAATCAATGTCCGATCGCACCAGCTTGCCGATTGGCCAGCGCGCTCGACGAGGCGCTCAACGCCTTTTTCGGCGTGCTGGACCGGTACACGTTGCTCGACCTGCTGGTGCAGCCAAAGACGCTGGAGCGATTGCTGCGCGCGTAGTGCAACGAGACGTTGCGGTGGCACAGAACGTGTTCCCACTGCATACTCCGTAATTATGCCTACTACCTTGCATCGCAGAGTCCGTGTGCTGGGCTCGCTCGCACTGTGCCTCGTCGCTGCCGCTCCGCTTGCTGCGCAGTCCGCTAACCAACAACGCACCTACTATCAGGACGTTCGCCCCATCCTGGTTGAGAACTGCCTTCGCTGCCATAACGGTGAGGGGGCCGCGTGGTCGATGAGCGATCCGGAAGAAACGTTCGAACGCCGGCGAAGGATTGCGCGCGCGGTGATGGAACGGCACATGCCGCCGTGGCTGGCCGAAGCTGGTCACCAGGAGTACGTCGGCAACCCCATGCTCGATGACTACATCCTGAAGGTTGTGCAGGGATGGCGCGATGGCGGCTTCGCAAAGGGTCGGCCAGTGCCGGACAAGGCACCTGCGGCAGCGATGGCGATACACGCCGGCAGTCACGGCCCGGCGCACGGTGCGTTTGCCTCCGACCTGTCGCTCGACGTGCTGCCAGAGGCATCATACCAGCCAAATCAGACGCGCAGCGATGACTATCGCTGTTTCGTGGTGGACTGGACGAAGGACGCCGAGTCATTCATCACCGGCTTTCGCGCGGTGCCGGGCAATCGCAAGCTGGCGCACCATTTCGTCGTGTACGCAATCGCTCCGTCCATGGCGCAGCGTTTTCGCGAACTCGCCAATGACGAAGAGGGCGAAGGCTATCAGTGTTTCGGTGGTGCGGTGCCCGACCGACTTGGAAATCGTGCAAACCGTGCCGAATACGAAACGAAGTATCCGGGCGGTGTTCGCGAGCTCAACCGCGGTAACTTCTGGCTCGCACATTGGGCGCCCGGTATGGACGGACATGTGTTCCCTGAAGGCACAGGCATTCGCATGCAGCCTGGGTCCGTTCTCGTGGTGCAGCTGCACTACTACAGCAAGGAGGCGCCCGGAGAGACGGATGAAGGCTCGCGTCTCGATTTCATGACATCGCCCACGGTGTCACGCCCGGCGTTTCATCTCGCGCAGACGAACAACGATTGGATGAACGGTGACCAACCGGGTTCGATTCGCGTTCCTGCGAACGACACAGCGACGGTGAGCCTCACCGAGGACCTCGGCGATTACCTCGGCTACATCGCAAGCGTCACCGGCGTTGCGCGCGAAAACATCGATGCCATCGAATTGCACTCCGCGAACCTGCACATGCACGGCATCGGTCAATCCGGTGACGTCAAGCTCGAGCGCGCTGGCGGAGAGAGCGAAACGCTGCTTTCGATTCCGCGCTGGGACCTTGGCTGGCAGCGTGACTTCACGTTCGTGCAGCCCAAGCTGTTCACGCGCGACCAGATTGCGGGCACGAAGCTCAGCGTTCGTTGCACGTTCTTTAATCCCAGGGATCACGCGGTGTTCGGTGGGCTTGGCTCCGACGAGGAAATGTGCTTCAACTTCTCGTACATCGCGGTGCGGGAGAAACCGAAAGCGCAGCCGCAGCCCCGCGACTGATCGGGCGCCGACAGCACGCCGACTACCGCCCCCCGCGCTTGCCCCCGCGCG
>JBGTFN010000547.1:0-5069 GCA_041747275.1 Gemmatimonadaceae bacterium
GTGGCGAAGGGATCGTCGCCGGACGCGCGATCGAAGGCGCGCTCGAGTATCTGCCGGAGCGGCAAGTCGATGCCCAGGCGGTCGAGCGCGATGAACTGGTAGGTCGGCATCGGCACCACTGCGAGCGGCCACGGCGTCGCCTGGATCGTGTCCGCGACGAGCGCGAGCGCGACTGACGTGCGGGACGAGTCGACCGCCCCGGTCACGGTGTAGAGCCCGTGCGACCATCGCACGGTGAGAGAGTCGCCCCCCCATATCGGGATCATCGGTTCCACTGCCTTCCACCATGCAGTGGCCTCGTTGATTGCGATTGGCGGCAGCAGCAGTTCAAGCGCCTCGCCGTCCGATCCGGTGCCAGCCACATGAAACGTGATGGACGGAGTGCGTCCTTGGTTACCAATGGAGAACGAGGCGGGATCGAAGACGAACGTGTGCAGCGTCTCGCGCGCTCGCGCGGCGCGTGCGTCGCCGGCCCCGCGCACGACTTCCAGCATGGTGTCGAGCGATGCGCGCCCCAACGCAAGAATGCGTCCCGCTTCGGCTGACGACACGAGCGAATCGAGCGTGGCGGCGGCTCCGTTCTCAATGTTCACGACGCCACGCTTGCGCAGGTGCGTGTGCGAGACCGCGCCATCGATGTCGATATCGAGCGAATAGGCCCAGCTTACCCAGCGGCCATGCACATCGATGACTTCGAGAAAATCGGCGGCCGACGATGCGGGATCGGGCGCATCGCCCTCTGCAGGATCAATAGGCTGCTCGCCCGGATGCTCGCGCAGCCACTGCTGCATGGCGGCGGTGACGGACCCGTTGTCGAAGAGCAGCACGGAGTCGCTGCGTCCGAGAGGAAATCCATACAGCTGCTCGCGCACGAACTCCGCATCGAGATAGTCGACGATGTCTTCCACAATGCGCAGCTCGTGGAAGGCGCCGTCCGTCTGCGTCAGCAGCAGCGGGGCACTGCGCACGCGCAGCCCTTCCGCGTTGCTTCGCACCCAATAGGTGGAGTCGCCGGCCGCGACGAGAAACTCCGCCGTTGGGGGTGCATTCGAAACGCTCGGAAGGCGTTCGGTGGCATCGCCGCAGGCAACAGCCGAACCGACTGCCGAGGCAACGCACGCCAGCATGCCGCTTGCCGCCAAACGGCGACGCCGCGATGGCGTCACGCGGACTCGGCGAGCAGGCCGCGCAGCGCTTCCAGCAAGCCTTCGTTCGTAAATGGCTTGGGCAGCATGCGACGCGGTTCGCTCACGCCATCGAGCAATCCGGGCTCGTCACCAGCGTACGCGGAAATGAAGAGCACCGGCAGGTCGCGGTCGAGCAGTCGCAGTTCGCGCGCGAGGTCACGTCCGCCCATCACGGGCATGACCACATCAGTGACGACGGCGCGAATGTGTGCGCGTTCCGCATGCCACATGCGAAGTGCCGCTTCGCCATCTCTGGCCTCGCGGACGGCGAAGCCCTGGCCGAGCAGCATTCGGCGTACCACTGAGCGCACGGCGGTTTCGTCCTCTACCAAGAGCACGGTCGCGCGTCGACGACTGGCCGCATCTGCGTCGACAGGCAGATACAGAAACGCGCGTGTGCCAAGAGATCGCGCGCTGTCCAGCCAAAGTGCGCCATGCACGCGTCGCAGCAACTCCAGCACACCGGCGAGTCCGCGCTCATCACCTTCCGTCACCCCGATGGCGTCGACGCGCATGGATTCGTCCATGCCGTGTCCCGTGTCTTGCACCGTGACCCGCATGTATCGCCCTGCGGCGAGCGGCGGCACCGGACCGAGCTCGGCACCGGCCGCTTCCACGTGCTCGGTGCGAATGGTGAGAGTGCCGCCGTCGGGCATCGCATTGGCGGCGTTCGCCACGAGTGCCATCACCGCCTTGCGCAGTTCCTCTCCCGGCACGGCTACATCGCCTTCGACCAATGCGGGTTCGCACCGTACGACGACTCGCTCACCCGCACGCGACCGAATGGCGGGCAGGATCTCACGCAGCAGGGCGTGCAGGTTCGTGGTGACAGTCACGGACGAAGCTCTTCGAGCGCCTCGAGCAATCGGTCGATCTCACTCTCGGTGCTATACGCCATGCACCCGATGCGCAGCAGGCCTTCTTCTTCGGTGCCGAGTCGCTTCGCGACCGTGCTGGCGTAGAAATCGCCGTTGGAGGCAAACAGGCCGCGCGCAGCAAGCGCTTGCGCCGCCGCATCCGATCCACCCGCCACGCGCATGCTCACGGTGGCAGTGCGCGCGCTGCCGGGCAGTGGACCAACTGGCCGTACCCACGACATGGGCGCAAGGCCCGTCCACAGGCGCGCCACGAGCTCCTCACCGCGATGGTGCAGCGCGTCGAACGTGGTGGCAAGACGTTCGCGCCTCGTGCCCATCGACTCGGGCGCCAGCGACGCGAGGAAGTCGACTGCCGCCGCGGCACCCACTATGCCTTCGTGGTTCTGCGTACCGATTTCCATGCGCTCCGGTCCATCATTGGGGCTCGGCTCGAGCTTGGGCACATCGAGTGCAGCCAACGCATCGGCGCGGCCATACATCACCCCGATGTGCGGCCCGTAGAACTTGTAAGCGGAGCACGCCAGAAAATCGCAGTCGAGTTCGCGCACATCGACGAGCTGATGGGGTGCGTAGTGTACGGCGTCCACGCAAGTCATCGCACCGGTGCTCTTCGCCATGGCGATCAGCGAGCGCACATCGGTGATCGTGCCGAGCGCGTTGGATGCTGCGCCCAACGCCACGACCCTGGTTCGCGGCGACAGTGCGCGCGCGTAGGCGTCGAAGTCCAGATGCGACGTGTCGAGATCAAGCGGCACCCACTTGAGCACCGCCCCACGCTCCGTTGCGAGCGCCTGCCACGGCGCGATGTTCGCGTGATGGTCGAGTTCCGTCACGATGATCTCATCCCCCGGTTCCAGCGTGCGCCCGATCGCGCGCGAGAGATGGAACCAGAGCGTGGTCATATTCGCGCCGAACGCGATTTCATCGGCGCTGGCGCCGAGGAAGTCGGCCAGCGTCTGCCGCGCCGCCGCGATCAGCGCATCGGTTTCCTCACTCGTCGGATACAGCCAGTGCGTGTTCGCGTTGTGATGGAACAGGTAATCGCACATGGCATCGGCCACGGCGCGCGGCACCTGCGTTCCCCCTGGCCCGTCGAAGTAGGCCACTGGGCGGCCGGCGTGTTGACGCTCCAGTGCGGGAAAGTGCGAACGGATGGTCTGCGTATCCGCGATGGTGTGTGCGGGAATCGAAACGGTCATGACGGACGTTTGGCGTGCTGAAGAGGGCCGGAGCGCAGCTCGACTCCGGTGCGTTGTTCGACAACGCGAACGGCTTCCACATGATCGGCGTCGTCACCGAGTTCCTGGTGCGCGACCTTCCACAGCTCGGCCGTGTGCATCAACAGGGGAGCGTCGACGTGCAGGGCACGCGCGAGCTCGGCTGCAATCCCGACATCCTTGTCGAGCAAGGCCGCCTTGAATGTACGCGGATACGCGCCCGTGAGAACGCGCTCGGGAAAGAGATTTTCAGTGGCGTTGCTGCGTCCGCTCGATGCATTGATCACGTCCAGCGCGACGTCGGGGCGCACACCGGCGTGCGCGAGCGTGGCCAATCCCTCGGCGGTGCCCCAGATCTGCAGCGCCAGCAGCGCGTTGTTGACGGCCTTGAGCGCGTGTCCCGCTCCAACGGGCCCGGCGTGCACGATGCGCTTGCCGAAGGCCTCGAGCACTGGGCGCACACGGTCGATGTCGGCCCCATCGCCGCCGCACATGACGGTGAGTGTGCCGACTTCGGCGCCGCTCACCCCACCAGACACCGGCGCGTCCACGAAGCGGATACCGCGTTCTGCAAGGCGTGCGGTGATGTCTCGTGACGTCGCGGGGTCACCGGAAGTGCAGTCAAGCAGCACCGACCCCGGGGACATCGTCGCGAGCAGGCCGTTGGGGCCGTCAAGCAGCGCGGCGACCTCGCGTGACGTCGGAAAGCAGGTGACGACCACATCGCGGTTGCGCGCGGCCATCGCGGGGGTAGGCGCTGCGCGCACCGAATGCGTCGTGGCGAATGAATCGGCAACCGACGTGGTGCGATTCCACACGACGAGGTCGAAATCGCCTCGAGCGAGGTGTTGCGCCATGGGCGTGCCGATCGCGCCCAGACCACAAAAGGCGGTACGAAGGATTTCGCGAGAGTCGGTGGCAGTCATCCGTGAATAATGGCGGTCGAGAGCGCTTCGGGCGACTCCTGCGACGCGCACCGCTCTCTGCGCTTCACCCAGTGGACAACGCGGAGTAACTTGCGCCCGCCAGTGGCAACCTCGCGCAGCCGGCGGTCGCCATGGTGCACACCGACACTCAATTTCTTCACACGACGCTCGCCGCGCGGCGGCTGTCGAGTGCGCGTCCGCGATGGACGTTCGCTCTTCGGGCACGCCGCGGGGGAGGGGTTCCCCCATGTCGCCACCCCCGAAGCAATTTGATCGCCCGCTGGCGGCACTGCTGATGCCCGACCTGCTCGAACTGCTCGAGGAGGCGCCTGGGAGCATCGCGCCCCAGACCGAGGAGCTGCATCCCGCCGATCTCGCGGACATCGCCGAGCTGATGCCCGTCGATCGCGTGGGCGCGCTGCTCGCAGCGCTTCCGAAGGAACGCGCGGCCGACGTGCTCGAGTATCTCGACGAGGAATTCCGGACAGCCGTGCTGGAGACGCTCTCGGCGCGCGATGCCGCGACGCTTGTCGAGGAGATGACGCCGGACGAGCGCGCCGATGTGCTCGAGGACCTCGACGAGGACACCGCCGACGAGATTCTCTCTGAGCTGACGCCGGAAGCGGCAGCGGAAACCGAACGGCTGCTGCAGTACGATCCGTATTCGGCCGGCGGCCTGATGACGACGGAGTTCGTCTCCGTTGCTGAGTCGCTGACGGTGGAACAAGCGCTGCGCTCCGTGCGCGCGATGGCGCGAGCGGGTCGCAAGGAAGCGATGTACACCGTGTACACCACGGACGCGGGCGGCCGGCTGCGCGGTGTGCTCTCCCTGCGCGAGCTGCTGGCGGCCCCCGAGGGCGC
>JBGTFN010000548.1:0-8004 GCA_041747275.1 Gemmatimonadaceae bacterium
CGCCGCGCCCACGCCGGAGCGCACCGATGCGGGCGCGCGGACGCCGTCGCCGGCAATTCCCGGTGAGCTGTTCGCCGAGATGGCCGATCTCAACGTGGACCTGAGCGCACGCCTCGAGAGCAAGGTCGAACGCTCGCGCAACGAGGTCTGCACAGGCGCGCAGCGCGTGCAATTCGGGTCGAGCTGCTTCGCGAACTACATCCCCGGATTCGATTTTCAGGTGAACCTGCTGTCGCGCGGCGTTGTGGCCGACCGCGTGTTCGTCGATGTGCAATATGATTCGCAGAACCAGTTCGACGCCTCGAACAACATCTCGCTGTCATATCGCGGGCGTCCGGACGATGTGCTGCAGCGTGTCGAAGTGGGCAACGTGAGCTTTCAGGCGCCTGCGTCGCGCTTCCTGACAGCTGGCATTCCGTCCAACAACTACGGCGTGCAGGCCATCGGACAGATCGGCCCGATGTTCTTCTCCACCATCGTCGCGCAGCAGCGCGGAAATGTGTCCCGGAACAACGTGTTCACCGTGGGCGACCGCGCCGTGCAGCAGGTCGATCGCGTGATCGAGGACATCCAGATCGAATCGCGCCGATTTTTCTTCACCATCGATCCCAGGCAACTCGGCGGATTCCCCAACATCGACATCCTGAATCGTCAGTCGATGCAACAGCTCGCATCGGCCCTGCCCGATTCCATCCGGCCGGCGCGTGTGTACGTGTACCGACAGCTCATCGGCGCACAGAACCAGAATCCGCTCGGCCCGCAGTTCTCCGTGCGTGGTGCGCGCAATCCCGCGCGACAGATCTACGAGGTGCTGCGAGAGAACGTGGACTACTATCTCGACCCGTCGCAGCTCTGGATTGCGCTCGTACGACCGCTCGGCCTCAACAACGAACGCCTCGTCGTTGCCTACGACGTGAACATCGGCGGCACACCCGGACGCAATGTCTCCACCGGTGGTACGCCTGACATCCAGTTCACGCCGGCTCCACAGTTCGCCAATCTGCTCTGGGAGCCCGAGCTGCAGCCCACCGACTCCGCGTACTTCCTGCGCGAGATCAAGTCCGTTTATCGACTCGGCGGCGGAGAAGTGGATCGAAACACGGTCGATCTCAAGATCGTGACCAATACGAGCGGCGATCAGGAACAGCCGCCCGATCCATCACGCGGTCAGACCTATCTGCAGTTGTTCGGACTGGCGCAAGCAACCAATGGCGCGCAGTTCGATGTGGAGAACAGGCTATGGCCGAGGCCCAACGACCCCAATGTGTCGGCAGCCGGCGGGGCAGGGCAGAAGCTCATTCGCGACTACTTCGTGGTCTTCCCATCGCTGCAGCCGTTCGCGCGCGCCGGACTCGCACGGCCGATGGCCAATCCCGCCAATGACACGCTGTACTCGTACCCCAACGAATATCTGTACTCCGCGCAACGACCGCAGTCGATCTTCCGATTGCTCGCCCGATACGAAGGCGCATCGGACGGCGGCGAGAGCGGTATCACGCTCGGCACCACCCAGCTCCGCCCTGGCAGTGAGCGCGTCGAGCTCGATGGGCTGTTGCTCACGCGGGACCGTGACTATGCGGTGAGCTATGAAACAGGGCGCATTGTCTTCAATCGACCGGATACGTTGTTCACGCGTCCGCGAACGGTGAGCGTTCGCTACGAAGAGAATCCGCTCTTTGCCACGGCTGCCACACCCACGTCCATTCTCGGATTCGCGTCGCGCTTCCCGGTAGACGCAGGACAGTTCACGCTCACCGCGATCTCGCAGGAACAGCGTTCGGTATCCAATCGGCCGGCGCTCGGCTATGAGCCTGTGGGATCGCTCGTCGCGGGCGTTACGAGCGATCTTGCGTGGGAAGCGCCGCAACTCAGCCGCCTTGTGGCGGGCCTCGGACTCGGTGAACGCTCGGCCGTGTCGCGCGTGGCGTTGCAGGGCGAGTTCGCGATGAGTCGTCCGCGTCCCAACGCAGCAGGTCAGGCGTACATCGAGAGTTTCGAGAGCGACGCCGGCGTTCGAGTGCAGCTGAACGAAGGCGCGTGGTACTTCGGCAGTCGTCCGCAGGGCGGGGAACGCGTAGCTGGATTCGGCGCGAATCTGTTCACGTTGCCGCGCGCCACGACGCTGGCCTGGCAGAACGCCGGCCTCACGAGGCGCGGACAGTTCTCCGTGTATACCATCAATCAGATCGACCCTTCCACGCGGCTCACCGTGGGCGGACTGCAGGCGCCGGAGCAGGTGTTGTTCATGTCGCTCTATCCACAGCGCGCGGGCGGTGGATTGTCATTCGATCGCGCGACCGGTAACCCACTGCTGCAGTGGACCACCGCTGAGACGGCCACCGCGGCACCCTCCGGACGCCGTTGGCGCAGCATTCGCACCGTGCTCAACCCAAGCGGCACCGACCTCTCGCGCGTGGAGAATCTCGAGTTCTACGCGCTCGTCTACACCGATCCGGGCCGCGAATCGCGCAATCCATCGCTTGTATTCGATTTCGGCGACGTCAGCGAAAACAGCGTTGCGTACGTGCCCGATACGATGATCATCCGGCGCGACCCGGCGTCGTCCCGTATTGATACGCTGTATCGTGGACGACGACTCGCCGGTTACAACCGACTCGATTCCGAGCGTGATCCGTTCTCGCGCGCCTTCAACGCAGCCACGAATGACATCGGTCTGCCCAATAGTCGGGCGGACACGATCGTGGTGATTGATTCGACGCAGCCGAACCCGGTCCCGGTGCTCACGACCGATGTCGTGCTGTGCAGCGCGACATCGTCGGTGCAGCTCGCGCTTGGCGACAGTCGCGCGAATTGCACCGCCCGCAATAATCGACTCGATGAAGAAGACATCGATCTCGACGGGCAGCTCAACATGACCGATGCGTCGGCGGCAGAGCTCGAGCGGTTCAAGCGATTCGTCGTCGACTTGTCGGACCGACGCACGTGGAACCGCGTGGGTGGCTGCGAACGCAGCGCGCCGATCGATGCACCCGCCGACTCGCTCCAGCAATGCTGGGTGCAGGTGCGCCTGAACTGGCGCACACCCACGGATTCGGTTGGTGCGCAGAACGACCGACGCGTGCGTGCGCTCCGACTATCAATGGTGAGCAACGCGGCGCTTCCCGACAGTGCGTTCGTGAGCACCGCGCTCGCTCGCGTCAGTCTCGTGGGTGCGCCGTGGCTCAAGCGCACCGAACGTCCGATCTCGGGGATTGCCGGTGATTCCTCGAGCACGCTGCTCGGTGGCTATGTGATCGCGTCGGTGATCGGTACGATTGATTCGAGTGGAGAGGTGCCGTATACGCCGCCGCCCGGTGTCGCTGAGGTGCCGGAAGATCGCCAGACCGGACTTGAGACCAGCCGCATTCAGGTGAATGAGCGATCGTTGCGTTTGCTCGCGGGTGGTGCGCCCGGTCAGCTCTTTCGGCCATTTGATCGTGCCGAGGCCTATCTGCGCTTCCCGGAAGGGCTCAAGAACTTCATGGGCTATCGCACACTGCGGCTCTGGATGCGCGGACGAGGCCATGGCTGGGGACCTGACGGTGAGCTTCAGGGCTTTGTGAAGATCGGACGCGACGAACACAACTTCTATGCCTATCGCACGCCGGTGAACACGGGGAGCACGCAGAACGCATGGGAACCCGAAGTGCGCGTTGACCTGCGTCGGTTGCAATCACTACGCGCGCGACTCGAGACGCTCTTCCTGCAGGGCGGTGCAGACTCCATCGCCTGCAGCGGCGCGGATCTCGAACTCATTCGTCGTTCCGGTTTGCCGGTCACGAGCACGGTGCGCCGCTTCGCAGTCTGCGAAGATGGCTACATCGTCTACACCACCGATCCGACGGTTACCCCACCGAATCTTGCCGGCGTGCAGGAACTTGCGGTGGGCTTTGTGCGCATCGACTCAGTTGCGCGCAGCGCCACCGCCATCACCCCCATCGACACACTCGAGCTGTGGATCAACGATATCCGGCTCACCGATGTTGTCGACGACATGGGCTTCGCCGGTGAGCTTGGCATCACGATGAACGCCGGCGACTTCATGGACGTGCGCGCCGCTGTGAGACGACGTGACCCCAACTTCCGCCAACTTGGCGAAGCGCCAAGCTTCCTCACCGAGAACGGATACTCGGTGGGCACTACGCTGCATCTGGAGCACATCCTGCCCAGACGATTCGGTCTCATCGCGCCGCTGTCCATCGACTACAGCGGCAATCAGATTGACCAGCTGTTCGTCAATCGCACGGACATTCTGGCACAAGGCATCGATGGGTTGCGCAGTCCGCGCGCCGGTCGCGTGAGCTACAGCCTGAGTGTGCGCCGCGATCGCCGCCTCGACGGCGTGTGGTACGCGCCACTCGTGAACGGGCTCGCCGTCAACGCGGCGTGGGGAAGCGGCAGTACGCAGAGCGCATTCCAATCCGGTCGCTCGAATACATACCTGCTGAACGCCTCGCTCGACCTCGCCGGCGCACCGCGTCTCGCGCCGCTGCCAGCATGGAGCACGAAGGTCATCGATCTCTTTCCGCAGTCATGGCGCAACTCCGCGGTCGCGCGTGCACTGCGCGAAACTCCGCTGCGCTGGAACCCAACCCAGTTCCGTGTCACGAGTGGTCTCTCGAGGCAAGCAGCGCGCACCACGTCATTCCTCAAGCCCGCCGAGGCGCTCGGCGACACGGGGCAGGTGGCAACGGCGCTCAATCACGTGTGGCAGAACACTGGTGTGCTCGAGTTCCGACCGATCGGCGCGCTTACCGCGAGCATGAACGCGCGGCAGTTGCTCGACCTGCGCGATTATGTGCGCGACGCCGACATTCTGCCCGACAGCATCGATCGCGCAGTGGCGGCGCAGGCTGAACGCTTGCGACTGTTCGGCACCGACGTCGGTCTCGAGCGCGAACGATCACTCACCACTGCATTCCGTCTTGCACCAACAGTTCTGCCGTGGCTCAGGCCGCGCGCCGAGTTCGTGAGCGGTTTCTCGCTCGCAAAGGATCCGAACGCGCGCGCACTCGTTCGCGCCGACGACTCCGCCGGCACATTCCGTCTGCCCAAGCGACTCGGCGCAACACAGCAACTCTCGAGCGGCTTCACGCTCGACATCGCCCGTCTCGCTGAAGGCCGCGTCGTGCCCAGCGGCCTGATGTCGTGGTGGCTTCGGCTCTTCCAGCCGATCGACGCGACCTGGCTGCGCACGCTCGACTCCAACTACGACAACACATTCATCGTCCCCGGCACCGGCTATCAGTTCGGATTCGGCGGCATCGATCTCTTCCGCGGCGTGGACGGAACACTTGCCACCGCGGCGGGTCGATCCCGCCGCACGATCGTGACGGGCGGTCTCAACCTCCCACTTTCGCTCTCCCTCACGACCCGCGCCGAAATCGGTCGCACCGAAACATGGACCCGTCGCGTGCGCGACGACTTCCATGCGTTGATCACCAGCGATCAGGATGTCTATCCCGACATCACGCTGCGCTGGAACTGGCGTCCGCTTCGCCCCATCGGTCCGTTCACCGGAATCGGCGCAACCGCCGGCTACGCGCTCAACAAGCAGCGTATCGATGTGCGCAATGAGCTCGGCGGCTTTGCGGACCGCAGCCGAGGACGCGCCGAGCGGGTGCCAATCTCGGCGAGCATCACCTGGGACCTGTTCGGCCCACTCACTACATCTGCATCGCTCAGCCGAACCACACGCGAAGACGAACGTCCCGGCGCGCTGACGAACAGTGTGTCGGAAGATATTTCGTTCGGCCTTGCGAGAACGTTCGCATTGCCCGAGCAGTGGAACCAGCGCAGCGGCCTGCGAACCCAGCTCACCTGGCAGCGCCAGAGCGCGCGTAGCGCCGTGACGAACGAATCGGCGACACTTGGCGCGCCGAGTGCTTCTCCGTTCGACGCAGTACTGGCCGACAACGGCCGCGAAGCGTTCAGCATCAATGCGGACACCGATCTGTCGGAGGCGCTGACGTTCTCCCTCTCCGGCACCCACGTGCTGACGTACGACCGAAACTTCAACCGCCGCTTCACGCAAACCACCTTCAGCGCGATCCTGCAGTTGAATTTCTTTGGTGGCGCGCTGCGATAGAGCGTTCATCAGCGCCGCGAACCGACTTCGCGCGTGGGTCGCGTCGGCCACAAGATGGGGTACGACTGCGCGCCACTGGTCGACGTGCGTACCCGGCCCAAGATCAGCGCCCGTCGCGCGCGCCTCCATCCGGCGCTCCAAGCAAACGCTCGGCCGCCCATCGCGCGTCGCGAGCGCGCACAGGACCATCTTGCTCCGACGCTGCCACTGCACCGTCAAACAAAGTCAGAAGCGCCCCCGCAGCGCGGACGGGATCGGCCGCGTGCGCTGCTCGTGTCCACTCCGTGAACCGCTCGAGTAACCACTCGCGCTGCCCAACCGCAAGCACGCGTGCCGGATGAGCGCCGTCGGCGATTTCCCCAACCACGTGCTGTACGGGACATCCGCGAAAGTCGGGTTGCGACACCCACTGCTCCACGAACTCGAACGCGCGCACCGCGCGCTGCTCCGGCGGGACCTGAGAGACGAACGCGTCGATGCCCGCGCGCGCGAGCGTGATCCGGCGCTCAACGTAGGCCGCAACCAGATCGTCCTTGCATCCGAAGTGCGCATAAAGCGACGCCTTCGCTGCGCCCGCCTCCGTGAGTATCCGGTCGATTCCCACCGCGCGGACGCCCTCTTTATAAAAGAGATGGTCGGCGGCGTCTATCAACCGCACCCGGACAGCCGAAACTGCGGCCGGAGTAGTGGATTGAGCATCGACGCGTGAAAGGTTACGGGACATGCTTGACAATATAGACAGATCGGTCTATCGTCAACCGAACATAGACAGACCGTTCTGTTCACATCTTTCGGAGACCCCACCATGAGCTTTCCCGTCCGCAACACGATCGCCCTCGTCACCGGAGCCAATCGCGGCATCGGCGAAGCGCTCGTCGACGCCCTGGTCCTGGCAGGCGCGGCAAAGGTCTACGCCGCTGCCCGGAACGCGGCCGAGCTCGCGACGATCGTCGCACGTCACCCAGGAAAGGTGGTCCCACTCACGCTCGACGTGACCGATGCGGTCCAGATCCGCGAGGCAGTTGCCGCCGCCTCCGATGTGCGACTGCTCGTCAACAACGCGGGCGTCGCCGGTCACATGGGGGGAGCGTTCACCGACGCCGAATGGCTCACGAAAGGTCGAGCCGAAATGGAGGTGAACTACTTCGGCACGTTCGCCATCACCCAAGCCTTCGCGCCCGTTCTCGCTCGCAACGGCGGCGGCGCCATCGCCAACCTCGGCTCGGTCGCCTCGTTCGTGAACTTTCCCATGCTCGCTGCGTACAGCGCGTCCAAGGCAGCGACGCACTCTATCACTCAGGCTTCGCGAATCTTCCTGAAAGGCCAGGGCACGCAGGTCTTCGGCGTGTACCCGGGCCCCATCGACACGCGAATGGCCGACGGTATTCGGTTCGACAAGACTTCGCCCGCAGACGCAGCCAGCGCAATCATTGCCGGCATTGAAGCCGGTACTGAAGAGATCTTTCCGGATCCGATGAGCCAAGGGATGGGCGGTGCATTTCTGGCCGACCCCAAGGGACTCGAGCGACAAATCGCCGCGATGGCTGCGGCCTGAGAATTTCTCAGGCCACCTTCGGCCCTGCGTCATATTGTTCGGGAGCAGCGTGTACGTGATGGTCTACACTTCCTTCTCTGCACGCGCTTCCTCTGTTCTTCGCGCACCGGTTGGGCCTGCCGGCCCAACGCCTGCTGACGGTGTGCCAACCCCCGGTTGGGCCTGCCGGCCCAACTCCCCTCGTCAGCGATCCCCCCCCCAACTCACCGTCCGGCCAAACCCCGTCCGGCCCCCAAAATCTTCCGTAGTCCCACCAGCACGTTCGGCCCTTCGGCTCCCGCCTCCTTCGGCCGCCCCCCCCCGACCAAACCACGCAACCAATCAACACCCCCCGCAACGTTTCGGTAACGCATTCCCCCCG
>JBGTFN010000549.1:0-9136 GCA_041747275.1 Gemmatimonadaceae bacterium
GGGCGTGAAACACAACACCCAGCGTGCAAACGCGCCGTCAAGCTGTGCGTCGGGAAGCTCGAGCGATGCCGCATCGTTCTGCTGCCAGCGCACATTGTGCAGCTCCCGGGCCGCGACCATCGCTTCGAGCGACGCGAGAAATCGTTGCGACACATCGACGGCGATCACCTGACCATCTGCCCCGACAATTTGCGCCAGATCGGCCGTGGCGTAGCCCGGACCCGATCCGAGATCGAGCAACTGCGCACCGGGAGCAAAACGCGCGAGCTCCCAGAGCCGCGTGGATTGCGGCGCCCAGACCTGATGCTGAAAGCCGAGCCGATGCAACTCGTCGTCGTGCGTGCCCAGCACATACTCACGTTCTTCAGACATGGTCAGCAGCGAATGACAAAGGGAGTGTACGGTGCATCAGCGAACTCGGATCGGGTCACCGCGCCGTATCGTGCCTTCGGCGAGCACGCGCGCGTACACGCGCGACTGGCCTGGATGCAGCTTCTGGGAGATGCGCGTGAAGTCTTCGTCCGCGAATGCCGCGCGGACGGTGCGGCACGGCGTCGTGTAGCTCACAATTTCTATCAGCGCCGTCTTGCCAAGCTCGAGTTGCGCACCCCGTACCATGAGTGACCAGTCGACGCCAGTGGTGGTGACATTTTCGCCGACACTGCCCGGCGCAATCGGATGCCCGTCGGCATTGAGTTGCTCGATGTGTTCGTGCGGGAACAGGCAGACCGCACGATCGGGCCCGCCATGATACTTGCGGTTGTGTTGCCAGTCGCCTTCGAGGCCGCTTACCAGCAGCATGACCTCGTCGACGGCGAGCTTGGGCACGCCGCCCGTGGATCGGGAAAGCTGGTGGATGCGACCTGTGTTGCGAGCGGACATCTGACCAGACACTTGACCGGCCACTTGATCTGACATTTGACCTCAAATTTCACCTGACATTTGATCTGACACCTGCCCTGGCATTTGCCCTGGCATGCGACGGGCTGTGGTGTGCTGGAGAGCGTCGAGGTTGCGCGGTTCCGGGATCATGCGCTGATTTCCAGTGCGCCAAGGGGCCGCACGCGATCAGCGGAACGAGCGCGGCAGATGGAAGATATCCGGTCGCACTACCGATGTGCGGAGAAGCATGATGGAGGACAAGTTTGTCACCGTACCATGCCAGTTCTGCGGCACGCGCAACAAGGTCAACATGGCGCGCGTCGCGCATCGTCCCAAGTGTCGCAAGCCGGAGTGCGGTCGGCCGATTCTGCTGGACCGTCCGCTGCCGCTACGCGATGATACGTTCGCCGACGTCATCGCGAATGCCGACGTGCCTGTGCTCGTGGACTTCTATGCGGATTGGTGCGGCCCGTGCAAGGTGATGGCGCCGACGTTCGACGCGGTCGCCGGCGAGTACGCCGGCCGTGCACTCGTGGCGAAGCTCAACACTGATCTCGCACCGCAGACGTCGCAGGCATTCAACATTCGCAGCATCCCAACGATCATCGCGTTTCGCGGCGGCAAGCCGGTAGCGCAACAGATGGGAGTCGTGCCCAAGGCACAGCTCGTCCAACTGTTGCACGAAGCCGGTGTGACGGACTGATCAGGGCGCGCCAGCGCCCAGATCGTTCCAGTGCATGATGGCGTTGAAGCCCATCATGAACGTGCCCTGCGTCTGCCAGCGCCAGAACGGACGCGTGGTAAACATCACCACGCTACCCGCACCAAGCGTCTGGCTCATCACGGTTGGCCGATTTGACAGATGTTCACCACCCTCCAGCACGCCCGACAGCAACATGTCGCGCGGACTGGCCGGGAACTGCACCACGACGCGCGGGGCCATGCCCGGCAGCGTTGTCACAGCGTCTGCACCGCTGGCACCAAAGCGCGCCATCGCTGTCGCCTGGGCACCCGAACGCGCAATCGCGCTGGACGGCCACTCCTGCGCCGGGTTCCAGCGTGAATGCTCCACCCACGTCGCCATCGGCGTTGTGTTCTGATACACGCTGTTGCGTCGCGCCGCCGGACCGATGCCACCACCGCCCGCTGCCGCGCCTGAAAGCGCCGCGGAACTGCCCGGCCGGAACACATCGACCTCGCTCACCGGCTTCGCATCGGCCATCGTCGGCGCACCCGCGTCCAGCAACGTGCCACCGCTGAAGTAGATGGGCAGCTGGTTCACTTTGTAACCGTAGACGAGCGGACTCTTCATGTCCGCGATCACGCCGCGCAGCAGCGTGCCGCGATTCACAAGTCCCGGTGCGCTTGCCGTGCGCAGTCCGGGCGTCAGGCTGTAGCTCGGAAAGATCGCCGACGTGTTGCCTTCGGTGATGAGCGTACCGCCCTGTTGCACGAACTGGTGCAGCATCGCGAGTCCGTCTTCTCCGAGTCCGCCGCGCACATCATCGGTGGAATCTGGATAGCCGATGTCCGGATACTCGGCGGTGCGCTTGTACGGGATGGGCGTGCCGCTCGTCGGTGCGCCCTGCCCTACGCTGCCGCCGTGCGGCCACATGATGACGTCGAAGCGCTGACGCAAGGATCCCATCTTCCGCACTTCGTTCTCGCCGAAGTACGTGTATGGCACACCGTAGTGATCGAGCGCGGCGCGCACCCAGCCCTCATTCTGCGTATTCGTCCAGCTGTGGATGTAGCCGATGCGAGGCAGGTCGATCTCGTGTGTTTTCACCACCGGCAGACCGCTGACGGCGTAGCCGGAGAGGCCGAGCTCTGTCAGCAATGGTTCGATGCGCGAGCGATTCGCGTTCCTGATGATGAACGCGCCTGCGCCGAATGAGCGCCCACCCGCCGCGAACGAATCCTCGGCCGCCAGCATCGACACGTCGCGCAGGCGATAGCGGAATCGCACGAGGTTGTTGTCGCCTGAGTGCTCGACGATGATCGTATTGCCCGTGCCACTCACACCGCCCGCTGCAGTGACAGGCGCCGACGCCTGCGTCATCGGCGCGGTGAACAGTTTCGCATCGTTCACTTCACGCACGATGATGTTGCGCATCATCGGGAACGTCCAGCCGGTATCGTCATACGGCGACGGATTCGTGGTGGGATAGTTCTGCACCGCGAAGTACATGTCCGCGATCGTGCGCATGGGCTGGTCACCGCGAATGATCCAGTCGCCCTTCTGCACACGCACCGAATCGAGCGTGACATCGCTGTCGGCGACATGGAACTCGAGCCCCTGATCCATGAGCGCATTCACCGCTTCGGCAGCATTCTGCTTGTGGTGCTGCGACGCGGGGATCACCCAGCCCTTGATCGGACCGAGCTTGCCGCGGTTGATCGCGTTCTTGTTCTTGATCCAGTAGTTCTCGAGGAAGCGATCTCGTTCCTTGCCCATATTCCAGAGCGACAGGATGATCGCCGACTGCTGGATATTGGTGTTCGCGCGCGGTCCCCACTTGATGTCGTTGGGCGTGGGGTTGGGACGGAACCACTCGCGACTCTGGTTGTAGTTGGTGCCACCGAGTACGCGCGTGAGCTGGTCGTCCGGCGTGGGCTCGCGACCAGCCACCGCGCCGCCGCCACGTCCGCCGACCATCTGTCCATCGCAGCCAGAACCGTAGCTCTGCACCTCGTAGAAGCGGCCGATCGCGTTTACCGTGTGCGCCATGAAAAACATGTAGTTGGGCACCCAGCCGTCGTAGAAGCCGTACGTCCACACACCCGGTACGCCACGCTTGGTCATTTCCATGACCTCGTTCTCCGCCATCCACCACCACTCGTTGATGGTGATCGGATCGATCTGCTCGTTATACGGACCGGTGCCGGTGGACACATAGAGCAGCGTCGCCTGCTCGTGCAGGTCGTGCATCACCACCGGACGCCACTCGAGGTTCGTATTGCGCACGTGCTGCGTAAGCTGCAGAAACTGTCCCATGCCGTCGCGGTTGTTGTCGTGCGCGACATACTTGCCCCAGTACGGCGTGGGCATGTTCTGGCCGGTGCGCACGCGATAGCACGCACCATCAAGAACCTTCTCGCGGCCGTCGGGCTCGATCACCGGCGTGATCATCGTGATCACATTCTTGCGAATGCCGGCGATCCTCGGCGATTCGTCCACCACCAGACGGTACGCGAGCTCCATGAGCATCTCGGGACCGCCCGTCTCGGTGGAGTGCATGCCACTCGTGAGGTAGTACACGGGCTTCGCCGTCTGCAGGAGCTGCTGCGCACGTGCTTCACTCGTCTTGCGCGGGTCGGCCAGCTCCTGCATGTAGCCCTTGTAGGTGTCGATGTTGGCGATGGTCTCTTCGTCGCTGACCACGAACGCCACCATGTCGCGTCCTTCTTCCGACTTGCCCATTACCCAGAACTTCGCGCGTGTCGGTGCCGCTTTCGCCACCGCTTCGAGATAGCGATGAATGTCGCGCGCCTTGGTGAGATAGCCGGGCGTGCCGATGACGCGACCAATGCCGGGAAAGCTGAGCGGCGTAGGGACCGTCTCCGACGCGGGCAGATAATCGACAAGCTCCGTGCTGATGCGCGGGTCGGTAAGGAGGGCACGAATCTGTTTCGTGTATTCCTCGTCGATCTTCTGCGTGGGCTGGACTGTCGCTGCGCGCGCCTCGGCGGTTGTCCCGACGACGAGCGCAAGCGCTGAGCACACAAGACGGCGCATCGTTTCGCGCAGGCGTGGCATCCGTACTCCTGGCAGGGTGGAGAGAGGCGCCGAACGCACGACGCCGGAAGGGCCAACCTAACCCGCCGCGCACATCCGGACAGGAGTGCGATCGGCGTGGCCACGTATGTGCGCACGGGCGAGACGTCGTGTGCCGACGCTCGCCCGTGATCAGCGGTAGACTCAGGAGTGACGTGTGCTCTGCCGCGAGCGACGCCTCCTGCGCGTGCCGTTTACTTCTGGCGCTTCGCCGTGAACGGCATTGCACCCATACCCGAGACGTCCATCTGACCGCTCATGTTGTCCTTGTCCGTCATGAGTGCCATGGCGCGAATGCTGATCGCCTGACCGCCCATGTCCAGTCCAAAGTCGAACGTCACCGTGTCACCTTTCACCGAGCCCAGCACGGGCGCGCTGCCCAGCTCGGACTGGAGGTTTCCGGTGAGCGAATCACCTTTCTGTTGGACCACAAGCGTGGAACCCACGGTCTGGTCGGGCGTTTGCACGCTCACGTTCCACGTGCCGGACAGATCGGCGAGCACGCGCTCGGCCGTAGTGAAGGCGGTCAGCGACAGAAAGAGCGCTGCAGCAGCGAAAAGGGCGCGAGGCTTGGTCATGGCTCGATAGGATGAAGAGTGAATGAGGCCCCGAATGGACGGCACCTCGTGAAAATGCATACCCCCAACCCCCCTCGGCAATCCCTGTTCGTGGAAAACGCCTCGCTCTCCCCGCTGCGGCGGCTTGTTGCCTTCGCCCGTCCGTACCGCCGCGACGCCTTGTGGGCCACTGTCTACTCGGTGCTGAACAAGATCTTCGATGTGCTGCCGGAGCTACTCATCGGCGTTGCCGTGGACGTGGTCGTCAACCGGAAAGCGTCGTTTCTTGCCCGCCAGGGACTCGAAGACCCCACACAACAGCTCTACGCGCTCGTCGCTCTCACCATCCTCGTCTGGGTCTCCGAGTCGTTTTTCGAGTATCGCTACGCGTTGCGGTGGCGAGGACTCGCCCAGAATGTGCAGCACGCGCTCCGTCAGGCCGCCTACCAGCACATCCAGCAGCTGCCACCCGCCTGGATCGAGCGCGAGCGCAGTGGCCGGCTCATGGCCGTGCTCAACGAAGACGTGAACCAGATCGAGCGATTCCTGAACACTGGCGCGAACGACCTGATCCAGGTGTTCTGCTCGTCGCTGCTGGTGGGCGCGGTGTTCTTCGTGCTCACCGCCGAGCTCGCGGTGCTCGCCTTGCTGCCCGTGCCGCTGATTCTCTACGGCGCCTTCTGGTTCCAGAAACGACTGGCGCCGCGCTATGCCGCCGTGCGTGAGGCCGCCGCGTCGCTCTCGGCGCGGCTGAGCAACAACCTCTTCGGCATGGCGACGATTCAGGCCTAAACGGCGGAAGCATTCGAGGCGAGACAGCTGCGTGATGCGTCCGAAGAGTTTCGCTCGCGCAACGATGATGCAATCCGATTCTCTGCGGCCATCACACCAGTGATCCGCATGGCAATTCTCGCGGGGTTCATCGCCACCATGCTCTATGGCGGCATTCTCGCGCTGCGCGGTGACCTGGGTGTAGGTAGCTACTCCGCGCTCGTCTACCTCACGCAGCGCCTGCTGTGGCCGCTCACGCGCCTCGCTGACATGACCGATCTGTACAATCGCGCCATGGCATCGGTGCAGCGCGTGATGAATGTGCTCGACACCGCACCGCCCGCGCATGCCACCGCAGCGGTGCCGGAGTCCGCACAGCCGGCCCTCACGTTCGACAACGTGCATCTGTCGTACGACGGACGTCCCGCACTGCGCGGTGTGACGCTCAACGTTCCCGCGGGTGCCACCGTTGCGTTGGTCGGTGCCACGGGCGGGGGCAAGAGTTCGCTGCTCAAGCTGTTGATGCGATTCATCGATCCCGACGATGGGCGCATTTTGCTCGACGGAGACGACATCGCCGCTTACGATCCCGCGTCGCTTCGTCATCACATCGGCTACGTCGCGCAGGATCCCTACCTCACCGACGGGACCATCAGCGACAACATTGCGTACGGCGAAGACACGCCGGACATGTTGCGCGTGGAGTCAGCCGCCCGCGCCGCGGAAGTGCATGCGTTCGTGGAGACGCTTCCGCATGGGTACCACAGCATTGTGGGCGAGCGGGGCACGCGGCTATCGGGCGGACAGCGTCAACGCATCGCCCTCGCCCGCGCGTTCTATCGCAACCCGTCCATTCTCGTGCTCGACGAAGCAACGAGCGCGGTGGACAACGAAACCGAAGCATCCATCCAGCGTTCGCTCGCGTTGGCGGCGAGGGGACGCACGACACTCGTCGTGGCGCATCGCTTGTCCACCGTTCGACATGCGGACGCCATTCATGTGCTGGACGACGGACGCATTGTGGAACGCGGAACGCATGACGAGCTCGTTTCGAGCGATGGTGTGTATGCTGCGCTCTGGCGTCTGCAGACGGGCGAGTCAGAACTCCAGATTCAGTCCGATCGTGGGTAGCAGTCCCACGCCGTCCGAGCGCTCGACGGCTTGCAACCTCGGATTCCACTGCGGGGCGCGGCCGTTGGCGCGACCGGTGATGTTCTGCAGGTCGATGAACGCGATGAGCTGCTGCTGCCCAAATACGAATCGCCGGTCAACGCGAATATCCGCCGCAAAGAACGTGTCGAGCCGCTGTGCATTGTACTGCGTGAAGTCGAGCGTTCCGGCGCGCTCGCCCGTGTTCACGAATGGTGTCAAGGGCAGTCCTGATGCACCGCGTACGCGGGTGGCCACTTCCCATCGCGCGTTCGGACGCCAACCGAACACCGCATTGCCGAGCAACGGCGTGTCGAAGGCGCCGCGTGTGCTGGTGCCGTCGAGCGATGTGAAGCGCGTTCGATTGTAGCTGAACGCAGCCTGTCCGTAGAATGGCGTCGCACCAAGCTTCTTCTGCACGAAGAGTTCAGCGCCGTAGGACGTGCCGCGACCGCGCGAACTGAGCGGCTCGAGACCGAATGGGATGTCGGTGCTCGCGTCATCGAATCCGCTCGGGCTCAGCACGGCCTGCGGACGGAACTCGCGCGTGGGATAGTTCGCATAGCGCTTGCCATACACCTCGAACTGCACCTTTGCGTCGCCGCCGATCAATCTCGTAACGCCAAGCACGGCGTGGTCGGCGCGGAACGGGCGCAGCGTCTCCACGTTGCCCGGCGCGCCCACGAGCCAGATGTAGCTTGGCGCTTGCCAGTAGCGTCCTGCGGACAGGTTGATGCCCGTGGCATCGTCAAGGACAAATGAGGCGCTGGCGCGCGGCGCGAGACGCACGGCGTTGTCGAGGAAGCCGTACCAGTCTCCGCGCGCGCCGAGCGAGAGACGCAGGCGCGACGTGGCATTCCATCCGGCTTGTGCATACGTGCCGTTCCGAAGCGCGGTAAAACTCGTATCCACATCGAGCGGCTGCGGCACGCCGGCCTGGTCGCGTCGCAGTTCGCCTGCCAGCGTGGCATCGTAGCGCAGTCGACTGGCGTACTTGAGGATCGTGCCCATCTCGAGATCGAGGGTGGGACTGAGCGTCCACGTGACATCGCTTCGCAGCGTTGTCTCGCCTTCCGTGCTGCGACTGTCGAACAGCACGTTGAGTGCGCTGTCGCGCTGTGCAGTGGTAAAGCGTGTCCACGTGCGGCCGAGCGTCGTGGTCACCACGCCGTTCGAGAGCAACCGCTTCCACGTGAGCCCGCTGAAGTACTGATCCTGCGCCGGCGCCAGTACCTGTGCGTTGGAGACACGATCGTCAGCGCTGTCGTTATCGAATGTCACCGTTCCGCGTGCGCCGATAGCGAGCGCACTCAGCGCATCACGTGCGTTGGGTCGCCACACTGCCTTGACCGTTGCGTCAGAATACGACGGAATGAAGCTGAGCCCGATCGCCTTGAAGAGCAGGTCAAGATAGCTCTGACGCACGTTCGCGAAAAACGAAGCGTTGTCACCGAGCGGCCCTTCGATGACCGCACCGAACTGGGTCGCGGCGACATTGAGCTCGCCGGCTACTCGCTCGCGGTTGCCCTCACGCAGCGTGAGCGTGGTGGCGGATGACGCACGATCGCCGTACCGCGCGCCGAAGCCTCCTGCACTCAGCGCCGCTGTCTCGATGAATCGAATGTTGATCAGCGAGATCGGGCCGCCTGTGGAGCCCTGCGAGCCGAAGTGATTGATGTTGGGGACTTCGATGTTGTCCACGACGAAGAGGTTCTCGAACGGCGCACCGCCGCGCACGACGATGTCATTGCGAGCGGCGTTGGTCACGCCGACACCGGGCGCGATGGACACTGCGCGCAACACGTCTTCCTGCGCACCCGGCTGTCGGCGCACTTCTTCCGCCGTGTACGTTTGCGTCGAGACGGGCGTGGCGACGGGCGGCTGCAGTGCGAACGCCTCCGGGCGTACCGTCACCGACTGCAGCTGCACCTCAACCGGCCGCAACGCGATGGTGACCTCGGCCGGCTTGGCCGGTGAGACCGCGATGTCGCCGCGTGAG
>JBGTFN010000550.1:0-2661 GCA_041747275.1 Gemmatimonadaceae bacterium
CCGGGCCCAAGTGTCCCAGCCGAGCGTGCGCGACAACGCGTCCTTGAGCGACGACACCGACGAGAAGCGACGGGCGGGATCGGGGTCGGTGGCGCGCTCCACCACACGAATGAAGTCGTCGGGTACGTCGGGACGGGCATCGGCGAGCGACACGCCGCGACCGGCGCGATGCGTATCCACCACGTCGGGCAGCCTGCCGTCGTCACGCGTTACGGGATCGAGCCCCGCGACGAGGTAGTAGAGCACCGCACCGAGGCTGTAGACGTCGGAGCGTGCGTCCAAATCCCTGTCGCCGGTGGCCTGCTCGGGACTCATGTACTGGGGGGTGCCCAGACTCAGCCCTGTTTCCGTCAGTCGGGTGCCGCCCGCCTGCTGCAGGGCCAGTGCGATACCGAAGTCTGTGACAACGGCTTCGCCCTCGTGCAACAGGATGTTCTCGGGCTTGATGTCGCGGTGCACGACGCCGTGCCCATGCGCATAGGCGAGCGCACCGGCGACCTGGCGCACCAAGCGTACCGCTTCTTCAATCGGAAACTGCTTCTCGCGATCGAGCCGTGCGCGCAGCGACTCACCGCGCACGAAGGGCAGAACGTAATACAGCAGGCCATCGGCTTCGCCCGAGTCGATGAGCGTCAGGATGTGGGGGTGGTCCAGCCGCGCGGTGAGGCGGATCTCCGCGAGGAACCGCTCGCTGCCAAGTACGGCGGTGAGCTCGGGGCGAAGCACCTTGAGCGCCACTTGACGATCGTGGCGCACGTCGCGCGCGAGCCAGACGGTGGCCATGCCGCCAGCTCCAAGTTCACGCTCGAGCACGTAGCGGCCAGCAAGGGCGACGCCTAGGCGCTCGGAGATGGTTGGCGGCATGACGGAGCAAGATGTGCTCGTCACGATGCGCGCGCCAGATTGCGTGTTGGGGCGATGCCAGGCGCAGGCTTGATGCGGAGTAGGCGTCGCTGACGGTCACCCCCTTGACCTCCCGTTCAGCGTGACTACTTTACTGAGACTCTCCCCCCAGACTCTAAATGGAAACCATGTCGCAACTCCCGCTCATCAAAGGCACGCTCGACCTGCTCGTGCTCAAGGCCCTCACCTGGGGCCCGATGCACGGGTTCGAAATCACGAGCTGGCTGGAAGAACGCTCCGTCGGCGCGCTCGATATCGAAGACAGCGCGCTGTATCAGGCGCTGCATCGAATGGAACAGCGGGGCCTCATCACCGCCGAGTGGGGTGTGACCGCGAACAACCGGCGTGCGCGCTACTATCGGCCCACGCCCCAGGGGACGGCGCACCTCAAGCAGGAAACGGTGCAGTGGTCGCAGTACGCACGCGTGGTCAGCGAGATCCTGGCCACCAACGCACCCGCCTGATCGTCGGCGCGAAACATGTTTTCCGGCATCCGCCCGGGCGTCGCCCGCCTGTTTCGGCTCGGCACTCTTCAGCCCGAAGCCACGCACGCCGAGGTGGACGCGGAGATCGCGCATCATCTCGCCGAGCGCGAAGCGCAGCTCGTTTCACGCGGCATGAGCGAGGCCGAAGCGCGCGAAGAGGCGCGTCGGCGGTTTGGCGATGTGGAGTCGGCCAAACAACGTTTGCATCAGTCTGCGCGGCGGCGCGACAGCACGCTCGCCGGACGCGAGTACTGGCGCACACTCCGCAACGACTTCGCATTTGCACTGCGTTCACTTCGCCGCGCGCCGTCGTTTCTGTTCGTCGCCGTGGCATCGCTCGCGATCGGTATCGGTGCCAATGCTGCGATGTTTTCGGTCGTGGACGCCATCCTGCTCAAGCCCCTTGCCTATTCTGACGCCGGAGAGTTGGTGCGCGTGTGGAACGAGGGTTTCGCGCCGCCGGGTGTGTACGACATAGTGAGTGACGACGCCACATCGTACAGCGGTCTGGCCGGCTATGAAGGCGGGACGCTCGTCAGCATGCTGTCGGGTGACGACGCAACACGCGTGCTGGCGTCCAGAGTGACAACCAACCTGCTCGACGTGCTGCGCGTGCAGCCGACGATTGGCCGAGGGTTCAGGGCCGACGATGGGACTGCGGCGAATGCGCCGACGGTGCTGCTGAGCCACACGCTATGGCGCGACCAGTTCGGTCAGGACAATGGCGTTATCGGACGCAGCATCTCGCTCAACGGCCTTCCGCACATCGTCATCGGCGTAATGTCGGCGAGGTTTCGGCTGCCCGACGTGGATGCGGCACTGTTCATTCCGGTGCGCGCCGTGCGCGGGAGCGCAGATTACTGGTGGACTACCTACCTGCGGCTGGTTGCACGCCTGAAACCTGACGCGTCCCCACCCTCGGCCACCACCGAACTCGCGCTGTTGCTCGACCGCGCGCGCAGTGCCTTCCCGTATCGCATGCCAGACACGTGGGGAGCGGGTGCCACCGTCACGCGTCTGCAGGAAACGGTCGTTGGCGGTTCGCGATCGGCATTGCTGCTCATGATGGGGGCGGTGGCGCTCGTGTTGCTGGTGGCGTGCGCGAATGTTGCCACTCTGTACATGGGGCGCGCCGCCACACGCGCTCGTGAGCTCGCGGTGCGCAGTGCGCTCGGTGCCGGTCGCGCGCGCATCGTGCGATTGCTCATCACGGAATGCAGCGTGGTGGCTGCGCTCGGCACTGCCGCAGGCCTCGCACTCGCCGCAGTTGCGC
>JBGTFN010000551.1:0-7948 GCA_041747275.1 Gemmatimonadaceae bacterium
GGTAGGGTCACTTTCGCTGACCGTACCCGTTGCCACGCTCACGCGCACCGCTGCACCGCCGCCGCCTACGGTCCGTGTGCCGATCATGGGCGACGTTCCGGAGGTCGATCCGCTCCGCGAAGTCGACTTGCGCGGCATGCGGGTGGACGAACTCGAAATCGCGCTCATGCAGGCGCTCGATGCCGCCGTCCGCGGTGACCTGCGTGAAATGCGGATCATTCACGGCAAGGGTACCGGTGCGCTGCGTGAACGCGTGGGCGAGATGCTGCGCGGCGATTCCCGCGTCGCCAGCCATCGATTGGGCGGATGGAACGAAGGCGGCGCGGGCGTGACCGTCGCCGAGCTTCGGTAAGGGGGGGGGATGATCGGCGACGAGGTTGTTGAACGCGTTCGAGCGGCGGCCGACATTGTGCAAGTGGTCGGCGAATTCGTGAAGCTGAAGCGCGTCGGCACGGACTTTCGCGGACCGTGCCCCTTTCATCAGGGCAAGAACCCGAACTTTTCCGTGTCGCCCAAGCGTGGCCAGTACCACTGCTTCGTGTGCAACGAGAGCGGCGACGTCATCACCTTTCTGCGCAAACGCCTCGGCCTCGACTTCACGGCGGCGGTGAAGCTGCTTGGCGAGAAGGTCGGCATCGAGGTGATCGACTCGCCCACGCGTGCACATGCGCCCGATCCCAACGAGCCGAACTGGTCGGTGCTCGCCAGCGCGGCCGAGTTTTTCACGGCGCAGTTACGGGACGAGAGCATCGGTCGGGACGCACGGATGTATCTCGCAAACCGGGGCTTCGACGAACAGGCGATCGAACAGTTCGGACTTGGCTTCGCTCCGCGCGACGGACATCTCCTGCTCAAGCACCTGTCGGCACTCGGCTTCGATCATGATCGCCTGCGCGAAGCCGGCTTGCTGGTCGTTCGCGAAGACGATGACACGGTCCGACCGCGTTTCCGCGGCCGACTCATGTTTCCGATCCTCGATGAACTTGGGCATCACGTCGCCTTCGGTGGACGTGCGCTCGGCGACGAGCAGCCGAAGTATCTCAACTCGGCGGAATCGGGCGTGTATCAGAAGCGTCGCGTGCTCTACGGCATGCAGCTCGCGCGCACGGCGGCGCGTCGGGAGCAACGTCTGCTCGTCGTGGAAGGTTACCTCGACGTGATTCGCGTGTCGCTCGGTGGTATTGCGGAAGTTGTTGCGCCGCTCGGCACGGCGCTCACCGATGAGCAGGCCGCGCTGATTGTGCGCTACGCGCCAGAGGTCTTCCTGCTGTATGACAGCGACGAGGCGGGACTCAAGGCCACATTTCGATCAGGCCTCGAGCTGCTGCGTCATGGCGCGGCTGTTCGCGTTGTCTCACTGCCAGCGGGCGAGGATCCCGACACCTTCGTTCGCGAGAAGGGCGCTGGCGCTCTTGAAAGCGCCCTGCGTGAGGCGATGGACTTCTTCGACGTGCAAGTCGAGCTGCTGGCGCGCAAGGGATGGTTCGCCGACCTGCATCATCGTCGGCGGGCAGTGGACAAGCTGCTTCCGACAATTCGGGCCACAAAGGATCCGATCACCCGTAACCTTTACGTCGCGCGACTGGCCGAGATGTCGTCGCTCGACAAGGCATTGGTGCAGCGCGAGGCAGATGAGCCCTCGCAACCGGCGACCCGGTCCCGGACAGCGATGGTACGTACGGAGCAACCTGAGCCGCCGCCGCATACGCATACGGGAACGTCGCCCGACGACGCTCCAAATCTTGAGCCGAAGCGGGCCTGGGTGCCGAAGGGGCAGTGGAAAGGGCGTGGTCGACCGTCCGGGCCGGAGTGGCTTGCCACGGCATCGCCGCCGCGCGCGGCTCAGGATGATCCGATCGAGCGCGAACTCGTGCGGGTGATGTTGCGGCAGCGGACGGAGGCTGAGCGAATTGCGGAACGCTTCGGCCCGGATGGCTTTTCCGACGAGCGCTACGCGACACTGTTTCGTGCGCTGCTGGCGCACTCTCCAGACGAGCAGCTCGATCGCGTGACGGATGGATTGTCCGTCGAGGTTCTGGTGCTCGTGGAGCAGCTGCTCGCGCAGGTCGAGGCACCGGCCGATGTTGATTTTGCCCTGCGGAAGCTTGAGGCGCGCGAGCTGGGCCGGGAGATCTCGGATCTTGGCGAGCAGATCAAGATGGCCCCGTCTGACGAGAAGCCGGCGCTGATGGAGAAGCAGAACCGGTTGGCGAGAGAACGGCAGGCGCTGCTGCATCAAGGTGGATCGGGACGCCAGACCCGGTAGAGCCAGGCGCGCTTCTCCTCCAATCATGGGCGCGTGCGCTATGTTGAGCAGGGTGTCTTTATCGTTTTCCGTTTTGAATGGAGGGTAGGCGTGCAGCCGGAACTCGTGGCGTTGCTGGCGGTGCAGGACGATGATGTTGCGATTCGCGCCATCGAGGGTGAGCTGGCGGCGCTGGCTCCACGCATTGCCTCCCTCGACAAGGCGCGTCAGCGGGCGCATGACGAAGTTGAGCGCTCCCGGGTTGCAATCGAGCGCGAGACCGAGCGCTATCGCGCCCTGAACGAGCGCATAACGGACCACCGCGAGAAGCACGAAAAGAACCTGGCCACGCTCGAGCAGGCGAGGAAGCTGCGAGAAGCAACGGCGGCGATGGCGCAGGTGGAAATGGCGCGTCGCGTTCTCGCGGAAGAAGAGAGCGAGCTGGCCGGCATGGCACGACGGTTGGGTGAAATGACGTCGGCGCAGGAAGCGCATCGCTCAGCCGCCGAGTCGCTGGAAACAGAGCAGGCCACGGCGCGCGCGGAGATTGCGTCCGAGCAGGAGCGGTTGAACGCGCGGCTTGCGGAAGCGCGCAAGGAGCGGAACGAAAAGGCAAGCGGTGTCAGTGCTGGCCTGTTGTCGCGCTACGAGCGCATCTCCACACGTCGTCGCAGCAACGCGCTGTTCGCCATTCGCGGGCTCACCTGCGGCGCGTGCGACACCGCCATTCCGTTGCAGCGGCGCAATGCGCTCATGGTCGCGGGATTGATCGATGTCTGCGAAGCATGCGGCGTGCTGCTGTTTGCGAATCCTGAGCCGCCGGTGCCAGCCACGGTGCCGCAAGCTGAACCGGCTGCGTAGACTGCGTCGTTGCAGCAACGGCGTCGCGGCTTCGTCCGTGGCGCAGCGTCCCCATCTGAGCGCGGCTGTTTTATGGCGCGTGCGCGATATTGGTAAGTCGCCGCAGGCGCACAGCGACTTAGATTGCTCGCGTGACCTCATCCACTGTCTCGATAGCGCCCGCGCGCTCCCGGCCCGCTCCGCGCTGGAGCAACGTCTCAGTGCCGGACGCCGCACGAGTGGAGGCGCTGCATGAGGCGCTGCAGCTGCCGCGCGTAGTCTGTCAGTTGCTGGTGGCTCGTGGCTACGGCGACGCGGAAGCGGCGAGACGATACCTGCGCCCGCGCCTCGAGCACCTGGCGCCGCCCGCCACGATGATGGACTGCGACCGCGCTGTGGAGCGACTGGTTCACGCCATCCAGACACAGCAGGTCATCTTCGTGCACGGCGACTACGACGTGGACGGCATGTCGTCCACCGCGCTGCTCACGCGCGTTCTGCGTGCGCTTGGCGCGCGACACATTGTGCCATGGGTTCCGCACCGCCTCACCGACGGATACGACTTGAGCGCAGCAGGCGTGGCGGCTGCGCGAGCGGCGGGAGCACATCTCGTGGTCACGTGCGACTGCGGTACGTCAGCGCACGAGCACGTGGCGGAGTTGATGCGCGGTGGCGTGGACGTGATCGTCACCGATCATCATTTGCCCGGACACGGCCTGCCACCGGCGTTCGCGGTGCTCAATCCGCGGCGACCGGATTGCACGTCGACTGACAAGGACCTCGCGGCAGTCGGCGTTGCCTACAAGCTCGCGCTGGCGCTGTGCGATGCGATGGGCGCGTCGCGCGCTTCCGCGCATGAACAGCTGGACCTCGTGGCGCTTGCCACCATCGCCGACGTGGCGCCGCTGCGTGGAGAAAACCGGGTGCTCGTACGCTATGGCTTGCGCATGATGGCACAGAGCACGAATGCCGGACTGCGCGCGCTGATTCGAGCTGCGGCGCTCGAGGGCAAGCCGCTTACGGCGGGCCGCGTGGGATTCGTGCTTGCCCCCCGCCTGAATGCAGCGGGTCGCATTGGCGATGCGAAGCTCGGTCTCG
This sequence comes from Gemmatimonadaceae bacterium, assembly GCA_041747275.1. Lineage (GTDB taxonomy): Bacteria > Gemmatimonadota > Gemmatimonadetes > Gemmatimonadales > Gemmatimonadaceae > JAABRT01. The sequence continues at coordinate 4,184 of JBGTFN010000551.1, forward strand.
CGCTGCTGCTTTCCGATGACGAGTCGGAGGCCAATGGCATCGCGCGTCAGCTCGAGGAGCTCAACCGCGACCGGCAGGCGCTCGACCGGGCAGTGCTGAGCGACGCGCTGCGCCAGGTCGACGCTTTCGATCTGGATGAAACGTACGGACTGGTGCTCTCCAATCGCGGCTGGCACGCCGGCGTCATCGGCATCGTAGCGTCGCGCGTTGTGGAGCAGACGGGACGTCCGACGGTGCTGGTGGCCGTCGAAGATGGCGTGGGCAAGGGGTCCGGCCGCTCCATTCCCGCGTTCGACCTGCACGCGGCGCTTGGCGCGTGTTCCGACTGCTTCGATCGCTACGGCGGTCACCGCGCGGCGGCGGGGCTGACCATGCCTGAGTCGCAGATTCCGGCCTTTCGGGAGCGTTTCGCGGCGCATGCGCGAGAGCACCTCACTGCTGACGATCTCGTGCCGGAGTTGCGCATCGACTTGCGCGTGCCTGCCGAAGATGTCGGTGAAGAGCTCGAGACGCTGCTCAAACACTTCGAGCCTTTTGGTATCGGTAACGCCGCGCCGACGCTGGCCCTCGACCGTGTGCGCCTGTCCACCGCTCCGCGCAAGATCGGAAAGGACGGACTGCGCTTCGCGGTGGCGCTTCCAACGCGTTCGCTCGATGCGATCGCTTGGGGCCTGCCCGTGGACCGGACGCAGCTCAACCTCGCGACGCTGCTCGATGTGGCGTTTCGTCTCGAGCGGGATGACTACCGAGGCGCCTCCACACTGCAGCTTCGTGTACAGGCGGTGCGCGCCTCCGCAGCCGGGTCGTCAAGCGCGCCCTCGCGAGGCTGAGCGTCGTGCGCATCATCGGCGGACAATGGCGCGGACGATGCATCGAGGCCCCTCGAGGAACACTGGTGCGACCAACAGCGGATCGTGTACGGGAAGCATGGATGAGCATCCTGCTGCGCGACCTCGCCGATGCCCTCGTGCTCGACCTCTGCGCGGGCTCTGGTGCGCTGGGGCTGGAATCGCTCTCGCGCGGAGCCGCGCAGGTGGATTTCGTGGAGCAGGCCGCGGCTTCCCTGCGCGTATTGGAGCGCAACATCGAGACGCTGGGCGCCGCGGCGCAGACGCGCGTGATTCGCGGCGAGGCCGTGCGGCATATAGCGGGACTTGATGCCGGCGCGTACGATGTGGCGTTCGCCGATCCGCCGTACGCTGACAACACCGCCTCGGCGATTGCTGAACAGTGGCTCCGCACTCCCTTCGCCGCGGTGCTCGGAATCGAGCATTCGGCCACCGTGACGTTGCCCGGAAGCGTCGATACACGGCGTTACGGCGACACCGCCCTCACCTTCTTCCGATGACGCCGCCCCCCGCACCCCGCATTGCACTGTACGCCGGCTCCTTCGATCCGTTCACACACGGACACGCCGACATCATGCGTCGAGCGCTCGGCTTCGTCGACGAACTCGTCGTGGCAGTGGCGCTCAACGTCAACAAGAAGCCGCTGTTCACGGCCGACGAACGTGTCGCGTTCATCCGCGCAGCCGCAGGAGATGAGCCCCGCGTTCAGGTGCGCGCATTCAATGGACTGCTTGTGGACCTCGCGCGAGAGATGAATGCCACCATGCTGGTGCGCGGCCTGCGCGCAGTGAGTGACTTCGAGTACGAATACCAGATGGCGCTCATGAACCGGCACCTGCACGCGGGCCTCGAGACCGTGTTCATGGTGCCGTCCAACGAGACGACGTACATCAGCTCGAGCATGGTGCGCGAAGTTGCGCGATTCGGAGGAGACATTTCTGCGCTCGTGCATCCGGTCGTGGCGAATGCGCTTGCGTCGCACTTCGCGCGCCATCGGTCGTAGCGTGCCATCCGGTCAGGACAGGCGGTGACCTCCGTGCATCCGTTCGTGTCGGCGCTGCACGATCGTGCTTCGATCACTCCGCGCACGATCGTCTTTCCCGAAGCCGACGACAGCCGAACGTTGGAGGCGGTCCGGCGGCTCGCCGAACGGGGTACGCTGCAGCCAGTGCTCGTGCGCGATGTGAACGACGACCCGCGACTGCCGGAAGTGGCCGACTGGCTGTACCAGCGCCGCGCCGTGAAGGGCATGAGCGCCGTAGAGGCGGATGTGCACGCGCGTGATCCGCTGCTGTTTGCCGACGGGCTCGTGGCCCTTGGCTACGCCGACGGGTGCGTCGCCGGCGCGGTGCACACCACCGCCGACGTCATTCGCGCGGCGCTCTGGATGATCGGGGTTGCACCGGGCGTTCGCACCGTGTCGAGCGCGTTCTACATGCTGGTCCGTTCATTTCGCGGCCGCGATCACGAAGTGCTCACCTTCACCGACTGCGCGGTGCTGCCCGAACCCACGGCGCAGCAACTCGCCGACATCGCCCTGGCTGCGGCCGATGACCGACGTCGAATAGTGGGCGATGAGCCGCGAGTGGCCATGCTGTCGTTTTCGACGTCGGGAAGTGCGATCGCACCGACGGTACAACGGGTGCAGGAGGCGCTCGAGATCGTGCGCACGATGCGTCCGGAACTGCAAGTGGACGGTGAGATGCAGGCGGACGCCGCGCTTATCGCCGCCATCGGACAGCGCAAGGCGCCGGGTTCCGGCGTTGCCGGCAACGCCAACGTGCTCGTCTTTCCCTCCCTCGATGCGGGTAACATCGGATACAAGCTCGTGGAGCGCCTGGCAGGCGCACAGGCTATCGGCCCCATCCTGCAGGGACTGGCGCGTCCCGCCAGCGACCTTTCGCGAGGCGCTTCAGCGGACGACATTGTACTGGTGGCGGCGATTACCGCCCTGCAGGCGGCGAGCGTCTCCTGAGCACGGGACGACGTGATCGGGACCTTACGCGTGGGAGTTTGGCATGGCATTCGCGATCGAGCGGGACGAGGACCTGCTGACTGTCGCTGTCGAAGGACAGCTCGTGGTCGGCAATCGGCAGGAGTTCAAGCAGCTCGTGCTCGATGAAGTCGAGCAGGGCGCGCGCCGCGTGCTGGTCGACTTCGCCAACGGCGGCTATATCGACAGCTCCGGCCTTGGCGCGCTCGTGTCACTGAACAAGCGCATACGCGAACAGGGAGGGCAACTGCGGCTGGCCGGGCTCAACGAAGATTTGCGCACGCTCTTCGAACTCACGCGCCTCGACACACTGTTTCACCTGTACGAAGCCCGTTCGGATGCGCTCGTTGGTTTCTGATTGCGGCAGCGGTGAAAGCGCGCCGCTGCTCGAATGGACGATCGCGTCTGATGTGCGCGAGATCGATGCCATCGTGCTCGCGGTAACCGGCTTGTGCGAGTCCGCCGGATTTCCCCGCAAGGCGTGCCGCCTCAATGTACCGGTTGCTCTCACTGAGGCGATCGCCAATGCCATCGAACGCGGCAACGGCGGTGACGCCTCGCGCGTGGTGCGCGTGACCGCACGCATCGACGATGCGGGGCTCTGCGTGGAAATTACCGACGAGGGCACCGGATTCGATCTCGCCGCCGCGCGCGGCGTGTGCGACGAGGAAGACTGGACCGAGCGAGAGGACGGCCGTGGCGTATTCCTCATGCAGGCGCTGATGGATCAGGTGGAATCGCACTGCGAGCAGGGGCACACCCTACGGCTGGTGCTGCGTCGGTCATGAACACGCTTGGCGCCGTCCTGGTCGCCTATCGTGCGGCCTCGGGACGGGATGCCGCGTTGTGGGAGTGGCGCGCAGCTGACCAGTCACCTCGGCTCACTGCCGCGTCCGAGCGCTCATGTGCGGCAGCGCACACGCC
>JBGTFN010000552.1:0-2800 GCA_041747275.1 Gemmatimonadaceae bacterium
ACGGGTGCCGGGCTGGGTCGTACTCGCCTGAGTAAGCGTGAAGTCGCGCTGATTGTAGCTGTTGGCGACGCCCAGATTGATTTTCCACGAATCGGTGGTGCGTGCCGCCGAAAACGACGTGGACAGGTTGGTGTTGCGCACCAGTTGCTCGCCCGAGGCAGACATGTTGCCGTTCACGCGATACAACCAGAGGTTCCAGCGATCCTGAACCGCGCGCGGGTTGATTGCGCGCGCGACCACGCCATTGGTCAGACCCAGTCGCATGCGCGAGGCGATCGGGGTACGCGCCACAAAAGGCGCCAGCCCAAGCTGGAACGTACGCAGCAGCTCGCGCCGCACACGATCATCCGCATCATTGGGAAGCGTAGTGATCGACAGCGTGTCCACCTTCCCCGCAAAGCGCCGCTGGCCGAGGAAGTTGACCGAGATCTCTCGGCCACCGTTGCCGGCGGTCAGGCTGGTGAGCAGCAGGTGCACGTCGCTGTCCATGCGATCGCGCACCCAGTTCACATACCCCATTTCCTGCACGAAGAAGTCTCGCTCGCAGCCGCGCACGCCACCCTGGCAGTCGAGGAAGACTCGCAGCGAAGTCGCGAGCAAACTGTCTGGCAGCACTTCAACCGGCACGCCGGGCCGAAGGGCGCCGGGCATTGCGGGCGGTGTGGTAACAGGAATCGGTGGCGGCGGCTCCTGAGACAGGAGGGTGCCTGACATCAGCATCGAGGCCGACAACAGTATGGAAACACGGCGCATAAAATACGTAGGAAATAGTCGTGAGAAGGCGACGCCCGTCCGGGCGGTCGGTGCATGACATGCCGACGGACGCGTGGTCCGCCGGCGGGCCCAACCGGGCGCCCGGCTCTTACGCACGAGGGTTCCGTACCGTTTGACGCGGCTGTTCTCGCGCTTGGCGACGAGCGCCCGGCAGGTTCCGTAACGCCCTGACAACGGCGTCCAGGTACCCGTCGAACAGCGCTACGGCGTGATGCGCACCGGCGCATCCGCCACACCACCGCGCGTACTCGTGACGCGCGCGTTCATCTCCACCGCCTGACCCGCAGGAGCACGCACCCGCAGCGTGAGCACACGCGTTTCAAAACCACCCAGAAAGAACTCGGCGCCGCGCGTGGTCGTGCGCGCCGGTGTTGCTCCCGTAGCCTGAATCGTGAGGAAGTCTGGTCGCACGATCTTCACACGCTTGGCCTGCTCGAGCGCGGTAGGAATGCGGCCGGTGTTGCGCACGGTGACCTTGACCTCGTGTGTCGCCGAGTCGGCTGACATGCGCACCTTGCTGACGGCGACGTTCGTGATTTCAACCTTCGGCAAGTCGAGCGCCATTGCGAGGTTGAATCGCGCCTGCCGGCCAGCCCACTTCTCCAGGACTTCCGGCGGCCCGTTCTGCGACCAGAACTTCGGGTTCATGCCGCCCACTTCAACTTCGCCAAGGTCCGGGTGCTGCACCTTCGTCCATGGCAGGAAGCACTTGCCGCCGAACTCTTCATCGCAATAGCGCAGCACTTCGTACTGGTCCCAGCGTCCGTCGCCGTTGTAGTCGCGTTCGCGTCCACCGTTCCAGAGTTCATCACCGTACCAGATCTGTCCCATCTGGAAGTAACCGAAGTCGGGACCATGACCAAACAACGGCTGCGGCGTGCCTTCGCCGGGTGGTGCGAAGCGCGTGGCGTAGGTGCGGTACACGTTGCCGGCCCACGGATACTCCGTGTGCGAAAGCCCGACGGAATCATAGTGCTTGAGCAGCTTGAGATCCGAAGGGAAGACACACTCTTCATCTTCACACGTGCTCGGCCCGCGCAGATGCATCGGCACCTGCGTGTCCATGGAGTTCGTCACGCTGATATTCGGATGATTCACCTGCCACAGGAACACCGAGCGCGTTTCAGGTTCGGAGAGCGGATATTCGCCCGCACCAAACTGCGTGAAGCCGCGGCCCGTGGCTTCGGTTTCCGGCCGCCAGTTGTACGGATAGTTGCGGTGCAGGTCCAGTCCGCCGACACCGTCTTCGTTGATGCGCCCGTCTTTGTCGTTGTCGATGCCTTCCGGGAACAGCAGATACTCGCCGTTACCCATGCCGACGGAGCGCATGAGGCGGCCTTTGCTATCCGCAGTGTCGATCACGTGCGTGCCCTTTCCCGCGCCTACGAACTGGCGCATCTGCGTGATGTGGCCATCGCCGTTCAGGTCTTCGCCCGGATCCTCATCGAACAGTCCGTCGCCATCGTTGTCCATCGGACGCACCGAGCTGCGATTGGCTTGCGCGGTAAGCTTGTACATGTCGGCGCCATCGGGATTGTTGTTCGGGCGCAGATACACCGCCTTCTCGTCGAGCAGTTTGGTGATGCGTTCGTCCTTGCCATAGTGCTCGATCAGATGCCACGCCAGCCACAGCACACTTTCACTCGCGGTGATTTCACCCGAGTGTCGTCCGCCCTCGAAGAACGCGGCGGGTTTGTCGGTGTGCTTTCCCGTTGACTTGTTGGTGAACGTCATCTGCCAGATCGTCTGTCCGCCGAATGATTCACCGACTTCGTAGAGATCAACGATGTTGGGATGCTCCTTCGCCCACCGCTGCATCCAGTAGTTGATCTCTTCGGTGGTGTGGTAGTGCTCGAAGTCCATGACGCCCCACTGCTTCGGCTTCATCTCCTCATAGTTCGCGAGCGGGAACATGGAAGCGCCGTCGCGCTGACCGGGCACGATGTGGACTTTGCGGGTGGTGTCGCGGACGGGCTGCCCGGAGCCGCCGCCCATCTGGGCCGCGAGCGGTGCGGTGAGCAGCGTG
>JBGTFN010000553.1:0-13301 GCA_041747275.1 Gemmatimonadaceae bacterium
GGGCCGGCGGCCAGCGTGCTGATCGGGGCGCCGAGCGCAATGCCGGCCGTCGTGAACCTGATGAATTCACGACGCGACGTTCCGACGGAGTCTGACATCATGGTCGGGGCAGGAGGGGCGGGGCGGGACCGATGAACCGAGGCACTGAATCGGCGACCATGTATTGTACGTCTCCGCACACGGCTCCGTCGAACTCTTGCGGTCCCTGTCGCTCCTCCTGCACGGCGTCATCGGCCGCCACACACGCTCGCTTCGCTACGACCGACCTTCCGTGCCCACGTTCCGTAAAGGTGTAAAAACGGAACGTGTTACGGAGTTGGCGTCGATGGTGCCGGCGCGGTAGCCTTTCCCGCCAGACTGTCTGCGCGACGCGCCGAATCCGCCACGCGCTTCGCTGCCGCCGCTTCGCGCTTGCGAATCAGGGTGCTCAGGCGAGATCTCGGCAGCGTCCAATCGGGCTTGCTCCAGCCACTCTTTTCGATCGCGGACAGGCCACCGCTCGCCGGTCGAAACGCTCCCTCGAACTCGGAATACTTGGAACCGGGATTCCACAACGCCCAGCTCTTGAGCCCCGCGTCGTACGTGCCCTGGATCTGTTCGCGCAACGCGGCCGCACCATACTGCGCACCACGAATGCTCATCGCTTCGAGCCACGGCATGACTTCACCTACCGTCGCGTTTGCTGAGTCCCGAATGTACGCCGTGCGCTCGACCGCATCAGCCATGGAGAATCGAATGATCTGGTACGGACTCGCGATGGGCTTCGCCAGCCCGTAGAGCCCGGGCGCATAGTGCGAGGGATATGTCATTGGCAGCACAACGTCTGCGACCGTGATGATCTTCTCCCAATTCTGCCCGATCGCGACATCGCCTTCGAGATGCGTCACGAGTCCGAACACATCGGCCGTCACGGGCACGTTCAGGTCCGAGAGCTTCTCCTTCGAGTACACGATGAAATCGCGGATGTTGTCTTCACGTGAGACATCGTTGCTGCCGGGATAGCGCATCACAGTGCGTGCGGAGTTCGTCACGTCCGGAAAGCGCACGTAGTCCCACTGCAACTCCGAAAACCCCATCTCGAGCGCTTCGCGCGCGATCGCGATGTTGTAGTCCCACACACGCCTGTCGTACGGATTCACCCAAGCCCCGCCCTTGTTGTCCTTCCACACGCTGCCGTTCTGGTGACGGATCGCAAGCTCGGGCTTCTTTTCGGCGAGCATGCGGTCCTTGAATACCACGATGCGCGCGATCGGATAGATGCCGTGTGCGACGAGCGTGTCCACCAGAGCCGGTAGCCACGTCGTGGCTGGACGCCCGTCTGCACCAATTTCGAGGGCGAGCGGAATCTTCGTGCCCTTGTACGACAGGTACGTATCAGATTCCTTGATGTCGATGATGAACGCGTTGATCTCGGTCTCGTCCGCAATGCGAATGAGGTTGTCCATGCGCGTGCGCGATCCCGATGCCCATGCGTTCACGTAGAGCGCGCGCACCGAGTCAGGACGAGGCACACGACGCGAGAGACGCGCAGCAACCGACGTGTCATCAGGCGCGAACGCTCGTGCGGCAAGGGAGTCTGCCACCCGCATCGAGTCCGCGATGCGCAGCGAATCATTCACGCGACTGTCGCCGGACACTCCGTTCCGCGAGTCAGTCGTCTGCGCGTCCGCACTGGGCGTTCCGCTTCGTCCCGAGTCGCAAGCGACAAAGGCCGCGCACATCACCGTCAACGTGGCTGCTCGAGCAACCACCGATTGCACTGAAAGACCCAACACTGCTCTGACTCCGGACTGAATGCCTGACTTCGCGACCGCACCCGCGGGGCGCGGGACGTGATCGAAAGCTAGTGGCGTGAATCGCTCGCGATCAGCGGCGCCGGTCGGAGAGTGTGATGTCTGCCACACCCGGCAGCGAATGCGAGTTACGCCCGCGGCGGTGCCGCGTCGGCAGGGGACAGCTGACGCGCGCCTCCACTTCCAAGACTCCCATGTCCGTGCCGACACCCTCAGATTCCCAGCCGCCGCACGCCGAACCGTTGCTCACAAGCAAGCGAGTCGGTCCGGCGGGGCTGGCATTCCTGATCGGACTCGTGCTCGCCTGGTTTTTCCAGGTGGCCTGAGCCGCTCAGTCCGAGCTTCACACGTCGAGCTACATGCGCGTCGCGGGTCCGATCGCGCGATCCAACTCGGCCTTCGCCGCGTCCAGCTCCTTGCGCAGGACCTGATAGCGATCGATCGCATCGCGGCCCACCTTCTGGTCGACGCGCGTAGTCATTCCGGCGAGATACGAAATGTGCGCCTGCAGACCCGGCTTGCCGTAGCGCACCGGCGCCGTGAGCAGCTTTTCATTCACGGCGACCACCTTGGACAGCGAGTCGCGGGCCGACGAGCCCGCAGTGCGCAACCGGGCTTCCGCCGCACGTGAGCGCTGCACAACCGCATTCACCTCGGCAACCATCTCACGCATGCGCGTGTTGTGCGTGAACTGCTCCTGCAGGTCGGCCGCGGTGATGCCTTCAGCGGCGAGGCGCGGGTCGATGAGCACGGTGAGCGGCACGGTCTGCGTCGCGGAGCCGACCGACACCTTCACCTGATACTCGCCAGGTGGCGCCCCAAAGCCGTTTGCATGCTGCACGCCCCACGTGAAGCGATTGAAGCCCTTCGTCGCCGTGACCAGGTTCATGATGGGCGTCGGCGAGCTGTTCGCGCTACCATCACGTCCTTCCATCATCGCCTCATCCGGATCGTCCGGATCGGCGCGACGGCCACGCTGCGGTGCTGGCGGCATCACGCCGCTCTTGTAGCTGTTGACGAGCTGTCCTTGCGCATCGCGAATCTCGATGCGCACGGTATCCGACGGCGCCGAGCCGAGGTGATAGTCCACCTGCGGTCCGAGGTAGAGCGCGCCGCTGGAGGTGCGATAACCCGCACGCGGTGTGTACACCTTGAGAGCCTCCGACGCGTTGCCCGCGGCGACCTGATGCAACGATGACACGTTGTCGATGATCCAGTTGCCGCGACCCTGCGTGGCGACGATCAGGTCCTTGTTGTGCACGAGTATCTGCTGGATCGGCACGTTCGGCAGGTTGAGCTGGAACGACTGCCAGCGCACGCCGTTGTCGAACGAAATGTGCATGCCGAACTCCGTGCCAGCATAGAGCAGGCCTTCACGATCCGGATCTTCACGAACGACTCGCGTGGGATGATCGGCGGGAATGCCGTTCTTTCCGTCGGTGAGCTTCTTCCATGTCGCGCCGTAGTCGTCGGTGCGATAGATGTATGGCGCGTAATCTCCAAGCAGATAGCGATATACGGCGTAGTACGCCGAGCCCGGGCGATGCGGTGATGCATCGATCCACGCCACACGTCCGCCGGCCGGCAAATCCTTGGGCGTGATATTCTTCCACGTCTTGCCGTCGTCGCGCGTGATGTGGAACGGACCGTCGTTCGCGCCGGTCCAGATCACACCCTTCTCGTGCGGCGACTCCGTGATCGCGTACAGCGTGCTGTAGAACTCCTCGCCCGTCACGTCGCGCGTGATCGGCTCACCGCTGGCGCCCTGGCAGCAATCCGGAAAGGCTGTGAGATCGGGCGACATCTTCTCCCACGTCACACCCTTGTCGCGCGTGCGATGCAGGTACTGCGTGCCGTAGTAGAGCACGTTCGGGTCGTGCGGCGAGTACGCCATCGGTGCCACGCGCTGAATGCGATAGATCAGGTCCTGTCCAGCGTTGCCGTACAGCGACTGTCCGCCGATCCAGTAGTTGCGTGACTGCCGCGTCTCCGTGTTCATCACCGCGAACTGTCCCTTGCACGAGCCGTAGATGATGTTCTTCTCCACGGGATGCGGCATGATCGGGCCGGTCTCACACCCGGGGCCGGTCTCCAGGCTGTTCGCATCGAATGGATCGCCTACGCTCGACATGATCCACGTGCTGTTGTCCTGCTGCGCGGAGTACAGGTTGTACGGGAAGTTGCCATCGGGCACCACACCGTAGAACTCGGCCGTGGGCTGATTGCGCTGCGTGGACCACGTGCGACCACCGTCGTACGACACGTTGGCGCCGCCATCATTGGCCTGCACCATCGCGCTGCCGTCGGTGGGATTCACCCAGATGTCGTGATTGTCGCCGTGCGGTGTGCGGAATGGAGATACCGTCTTGCCGCCGTCCTGCGAGCGATACAGCGTCTCCGCGCCAGCATACACAACATCGGCATTGGTCGGGTCGGTGCCGAGCGTGGTGTAGTAGAATGGACGTGTGATGAGACCCGGCGTGCTGTTCATGAGCTGCCACGTTTCGCCCGCGTCATCGGATCGATAGAGACCGCCGCCCGGCAGCGCTTCAACAAGCAGGTATACACGCTGCGGATTCGCGGCGGTGACACCAATGTTGCCCTTGCCAGTGAGTTCCGACGGCAAACCCACTCCTGTCTTCTTCCAGCTGTTGCCGCCATCGGTGCTCTTGTACAAGCCGCCTTCGCGCGATCCGCTGATGATCGTCCACGGCTTACGCTCGATGCGCGCCATCCACGCGTAGACCACATTCGGATTCCCAGGCATCAACTCGACATCCGATGCACCCGTGCTGTCATTCAGGTAAAGCGTCTTCTTCCACGATTTTCCACCGTCGAGCGTCTTGAAGATGCCACGATCGGTGTTGCGCTTGAACGCGTTACCGTTGGCGGCGACCCACACCACGTCTGTGTTGGTCGGGTGGATGCGCAGCGCACCGATCTGGCCGACGTTATAGAGGCCTGCAAACGACCATGTGTCACCGGCATCGTTGCTGCGATACACGCCACGTCCGGTGGACACGTTGCTTCGCATGCCATCGGCACCGGTGCCCACGTACACGATCTTGTTGTCGCTGTCCGCAACCTTGATGTCGCCCACGGAGCCAAGCGGAATCTGTCCGTCGCTGATGGGCTGCCAGCTCTCACCGGCGTCGCGGGTTCGGAAGACGCCGCCGCTGGCCACGCCCATGTAGAACGTGCGCTTTTCGGACGGCACACCGGTCACGGCGTTGACGCGTCCACCGACCGAGTGGCCAACGTGCCGGTAGGCGATACCGTCCAGCAAGGCGGGAGCAATGGCTGGCGCAGGTGTGTTGGCGGCGGGCTGCGCCTGCAGGAGCGCCGGAGCGCAGAGCAGGGCGGCGAAGGAGAGAGCGACGGACTTGCTCATAGTCAACGGATCTCGCAGGGACGGTGGGGAATACGACTGAAATACGACTGAAATACGACTGGAAAACTGAGAATTGACTGACGACCGGCACACGGGCACGGACGCGGGCCGTCTACTCTAAAAACTACGCATGGTACGGGTCAGCGTTGTGATGTGAGCCGGACCAGACGCCCGTCCGGCCCCGGCCCCCACGGAACCCAGGCCAGTGCCACGACCTGCACATGTACATCCGCACTCTTCGCGCGCACCACCACCACCTCGAGTTGCTCGGCGAGCGCATCGTACGCCGCTCGGTCGAGCGCCAGATCTTCCTCGATGCGCGCCTCCAGCTCAGCCAGCCCTTCGACCGCCACCTGATGCGTGTCGGTGGCTCGGGCCACGTTGCCGGCCGTCTTCTGAGCGCGCCCGGCACTACGGGCCGCGGTGCCGGCCTTGCTCACCATGGTCGCGCTCAACTTCTTTCGACCGAACAGCGCGCCGAGCACCGTGCTGCCGATGGAGATGGCCGTGTTGAACCGCGCCTGCGACGCCGTACTCTCACGCTCTGCGATGGCCTGTTCCGTGCGGCGCACCTTCTCCTGCGCCGCCTGCAACCGGGCCGCATACTTGCGGCGCACCGCATTGAGGCGCGCGTCACTCTGCTCACGCGCCGCGAGCTGTAGCCGCGCGCGAAACGCGCCCTCCTGCTCGCCGACGTGCGACACCAGCTTGAGTGCAGTGCTCTGAAACAGAGTGACGCCGCCGTTGCTCGTGATGAACTTCTTGAGCGTGCTTGTCCACGTCGCGTAACTCTTGGCGGAAGCGGCGATCTTCGGCACCGGCTCGTACGCCACCCCGGAAATCGCATTCCGATCGAGCTCATTTACGTCGAGTTCAATCGGCTCCGCCACGCTCCAATCAAGCGCCAGCATATCGCCATCCAGCGCTGCCAGCCACGCCGAGCGCCGTTGCTCCGCGATTCCCAGTCTGGCCTGATGATACGCCACATCCGCCGAGCCGAGCACCGCCGGCCTCCACGTCACCAGCGCCTCGTCCACCGCCGCCGGCAACCAGACCTGCGGAATGTCAGGCGGCAATACGGGCGGTGACGCCAATCCACCTACTCTTGCCTCACCCGCTCCACGCGCGCCAGCACCCGTTCCAGCCGTGCTCTCTTCCGCGCCCCTCCGCAGTCCCTCTGCGCTCCCCTGCGAAAAACCGGTTGCGCTTGCTATTGCCGTTGCCATGGCCGTTGCCATGGCCGTTGCCGTTGCCGTTCCTGCGCCGTCCTCCACCCCGAGCCGCCGTATCTGCTCCCGCGTCATCGGACCCGCGAGATACGACAACGCCCACCTCGTTTCGAAAATGGTCGGCGCATTCTCATGCACGCTGTGCATCAGGAACACGCGCTTTCCCAGACTCGAGATCGTTCGTTCCATCGCGCTCCGATCGAACTTCGCCGACCCCGAGGCGCCCGCCAGCCCGTCCATCACCCGCGCCTGATCGCGTTCCGTCTGCAGGCGCCCGATGAACCAGAGGCCCGTGTTGGAGAGGCCTCGGTAGTCGAGGTCAATGGGATTTTGCGTGGACAACACGACGCCGAGCCCAAATGCGCGCGCCTGCTTGAGCAGCGTGAGCAGCAACTGCTTGGACGGCGGATTGGCAACCGGCGGCATGTAGCCGAACAACTCATCGATGTAAAGCAGCGCGCGCAACGATCCCGTGCCGGGCTGCTGACGCATCCAGGCTATCAGGTCGGCAAGCATCATCGTCACGAAGAACATGCGCTCCGCATCGTTCAGGTGCGCAATCGAGAGCACCGAGATGCGCGGCTTGCCAGCGGCGGTGTAGAGCAACGCGCCTGTATCCAGCGCGTCGCCCGTCATCCACGCCTGAAAGCCGGGCGATGCGAGCAGGTTGTTGAGGCGCATCGCGAGCGCCGTGCGATCCTTTGCCGGGAATACACTCTCCACCGGCATGACACCGATCTGGTGAAACGGCGGCGACTGAATCGCCCCGATCAGCGTGGCAAGATCGAGATCCTGTCCAGCCGACCAGTAGTGCGTCAACAGGTTCGCGAGCAACACATGTTCGCGACTGGCGATGGGATCGGCATCGACACCGAGCAATGCGAGCAGCCCGGTGGCCGTCGTCGAGATGCGCTCGGCGAACGACTCGGCGTCGTTCCGCACGATCGGTGGAGGCGCTGCAAACCCCTTCAGCAGCGATATCGGGCGACCCGCGGTGCTGCCCGGCGTGTACAGCGTAACCTCGGCAGCGTCGCGCAGTCGCTGTACTCGCGCCCCGTCCTGGCCCCACTCCGCGAGTCCCTTGCTCCACCGGCTTGCCATCGCTGACGCGAACTCGTCGGGCGATTGACCCGCGGTGGCAGCCTGCTGCTCGTCCACCCACGGACGGAAGTCCTCGCTGCGCAGTGCCGGAAACGACAGTGCGATGTTGCCAAGATCGCCCTTGGGATCGATCGCAATAACGGGTATGTGATCGATTGCGGCTTCCTCGAGCAATCCAATGCCGAGTCCCGTCTTGCCGCTGCCGGTCATGCCGATGATGACGGCGTGTGTAGTGAAATCTTTTGCATCCACCAGCACGAGCGGCTCGCGACGCTGTCGCGCTTCGAGATCGAACTCCCGTCCGATGTAAAACGCGCCGAGTTTTTCGTAGTCGTGATTCATGTCCGCCAATTTACCGCGATGACGCGCGTGCCGTGCCCTCGACATCGCGGCCGGCATACACGGCGACATCGGATCCGTCGGCAAGAAATGTGGACGCGGGCGCTTCGGAAAGTGGCGCGACCCAGGGCAAGCCGTACAGCCCCTTGATGTCGGCTTCGAGAAAGCATTCCACCAGCGGCGTGATGTTCCAGCGCGGGTGCTCCACCTGGTACTCCCGTGTCGCGCCGACGCCGCGCGCCGTGTATCCCCAGTAGTGCTCCGCGACGAACTCCTCGATGGAGTGGGCGCGCATGGGCCTTGGGGTTCCTGCCGCCAGCGCAACCACGCGCTCCCACGAGCCGTCACGCTGCCATTCGTAATGAAGCGTGCGGCGCGGCTGTCCGTCATCGCCCGTCGTTCCCTCGAGATGTGCTTCGCGCATCGGCGAAGCGACGTACGGCTCGCCATACAGTGTGCGCGCCACCCACGCGATAGCGGTGCGCGGCACGCGTTCCTGCACGAACACCACGCCACGCCGCCATTCGCCATCGGGCGCGCGCCGCTTCACGTAGACGCGCAGGTTCACTTCAGGAAATGAAGTGTGAAATGGAATCGCAAGACCGCGCACGCGCACCTTTTCGAAGCGAAACGCAACGATGCTCGCGAGCGCCTCGCCTCGCCAAAGGTCCAACTCCACACCGCGCGGCAGCATCGACGAGAGCAGGCGCTGGTCCACGGCCCAGGTGAGCATGAGCAAGTCACGCCACACCGCGGTCAGGAACGGGCGCTCAGCCACGCGCCCCGCTCACGACTGGTCGTCGAGCATGCTGAGCAGCGCGTCGAGATCAGACAGGGTGAAGGGCTTCTGCAGGAAGCCGGACGAGACGAGATCTCCGAGATCACGCGTTACATCCTGCGCGCTGTATCCGCTCATGAGAAAGACGGTGATCGGCGAACGAGAGTTTTCGCGCTCCTCGGCGCGCATGCGTTGCAACACCTCGATGCCGGACAGGCCTGGCATGGTGATATCCAGCAGCACGAAGCGATACTCGTCTGCTGATGTCGCGAACCGCTCGAGCGCCTCGTGGCCATCTGCCACGCTGTCGACCACGAATCCGCGACGCGTGAGCAGCGCGGCGGAGACGCTGCGCACCACCGAATCGTCGTCGACCACCAGCACGCGACCGCGTTCCTGAGCCGAGGGGGTGCGTGTCTCGACCCGTTCCTGCGCGACCATGCGGTTCGCAGCAGGGAACGTCAGCTCGAAGCGCGAGCCTGCCCCAGGCGAGGTGGCGACGCCGACGCGACCGCGATGACCACGAACGATACCGAGTGTGGCGGCGAGTCCAAGTCCCCGTCCAGTGAACTTGGTGCTGAAGAACGGGTCGAACATGCGCTCCGCGATTTCCGCCAACATGCCAACGCCTGTGTCCGACACTTCGAGACGCACCACGTTCGTACCCGGGGCGATCTCACCGAAATGCACGACCTCTTTACGGGTGCTCCCCGATATGCCGCCAGTTGTACGAACCGTGATGGTGCCCACCTGACCTTGCAGCGCGTCGGATGCGTTCGTGATGAGGTTCATGATGACCTGCCGCAACTGCGTGGCGTCGCCTTCGATCACGCAACTGCCGTCACCCGGTTCAACCACGAGTTTCGCATCCTTGTGCATCACTGCGCGCAGCAGCGATGCCATTTCCGCGGCAAGGTCGCCGAGATCCAGTGGTTCCACGACAAACCGCCCCTTACCCGAATACGCGAGCAGCTGACGGGTCAGCTCCGCCGCGCGCTGCGCTGTGCGTTCAATGTCCAGCACGACCTCACGAGCCGGTGAACGCTCGTCGAGATCCAGCAGTGCCAGTGAGGCGTTCGAAAGCACGCCCACCAGCAGGTTGTTGAAGTCGTGTGCGATACCGCCGGCGAGCAGGCCAAGCGACTCCAGCTTCTGCGTGTGGTGCAGTTGCGCCTCGAGTCGCGCGCGCTCCTCCGCGCGTTCGACGTCTTCGGTGATGTCCTGCATCGTGCCAACGATCGACGTGGGCGTCCCATCCGGCCCATACAGCAGTTCGGCCAGCGCGTGTACGTGGCGCGTCACTCCGTCAGGACGCGTAATGCGATACTGCACATCGACGGGTGCGCCGCCAGCGATAGCAGCGCGGTGCGCGTTCCGCAGTCGCTCCCGGTCTTCGGCGGAGATGATCGGCACGAGCGCTGCCTCCGACGGGGCGACCGCGTCCGGATCGAGTCCGATGATCCGATAGTACTCCGCGGACCATGAGAGCTTTCCGGACCCATAGTGGTACGTCCAGGATCCAATCTTCGCCAACTCCTGCGCACGAGCGAGTTCTCGCTCTTGTTCGCGGCGGCGTTCCTCGGCATGCACCTGCTCGGTGATGTCTTCGACGGTGCCGATGAACTGCCAGAGACGGCCGTCGGGATGCAGGCGAAGCGGCGTGCTGCGTGACCGTATCCACCGCCAACCCCCGTCGCGGTGGCGCGCGCGGAGGTCGAACACTGCGACGGCGCCATCGGCAAGGGCTGCAATGCGCTGTCGTATTTCGGGCACGCGGGCGAAGTCCTCCGGATGCAGCAGCGAAGCCATGCCGCTGCCCACACGATCGTGAAAGTCCTCGTCCGCGTAGCCCAGCACTTCTGCAAGCGAGCGGTTCACGAAAACCACGCGCTGCGCCGTGGAGTCGAAGACGAACACGATCAACGGCAGCGCTGCATTCACGCCGGCAACGAAGCGGTCCTGCTCCTCGCGAGCAAGGCGTTCCTTCGTGTGCTCTGTGACTTCTACGACCGTTCCGAACACACGCGTCGCGCGACGCCGCTCGTTGACGATCACATCGCCGCGAATGTGCAACCATCGCTCGACGCCGCGGGCATCGAGAATGCGGCAGTCATGCACAAAGGGTTCGCCTGATTGCACGGATGCGCGCATCATGTCGATCACGCGGTCGCGGTGCTCCGGCACAACGTGCCGAACGAATGCACCGAGAGATCTCGGCCCCCCACCTGCCGGAAACCCGAATATCTCCTCGAAACGCTCGGAGACGTACGTCTCACCCGTACCCAGATGTGTATCCCAGATGCCGGCGCGCGTCGCCTGCAGGACCAGGCGGAGCCGCTCCTCGCTTCGTCCGTCGATGGAGGCGCCGGAGGCACCCGGCATCGACGTGCTCATTCAGTCAGCGAGTGAGTTGCGAATCTTCTGGTAACCGTCGCGCAAGTCATCAGCGAGCTTTCGCGCCGTTTCGCCGACCACCGTGCCTACCTCGGACGCCGTCTTCCTCGCCTCGGCAGTGTCGCTCGCTACCCTCGTGCGCAGCGCATCAAGGCGCACCTCGAGTGCGGCAAACTCGTCCCTCGCATCCTTTGAGGCGAGGTTGATCTTCACGCGCAATTCGTCACGTTCGCGCTCGAGATTGGCGATGAGTTCGTCCAGTCTTTCATTCCAGGTCATGCAGGCTCCAAACGGGGGATGGTGGAAACGTCAGAACTCGCGACGCTTCATCTCCTTGAACAGCTCGCGGGCTTCGCCCGCACGCTCTTCCTCACCGCGTGTGGCTTCGATAGTGGGGTCGAACGACGGGCGCTGCTGCGGTTTTTTCTGCTCGGCCTTTCCGGTAGTCTTTCGGATAAGCGCCTTGAGTTGCGAATCCTTCACGGCAACCTCTTGTGCGGGTGGCGGACATCGGTTGGTCGAAAGTTACCAACCTTGAGCTTGCTGGGCCGCCGCTTCGTTGTCCAGTACGGAACCCGACGACACCAGCCCTGCAGAGGCTGCCACGTCTCTTTACCGTCGCGTGGGGGACATTCCGAGCAGGAGCAACACGGCATCGATCGCCGCGCGCCCGGCGGCCGTACGCGGCGACATCACGTCATGGTGTCCGAGTTCAGGCACCGTAACAACGACCACGGAGTCGCCGAGGGACCGCGACGAGTCCGCGAAAATGTCCACGGTGGCGCGAGGCGCGATGCGGTCCATCGCGCCCGCCACATGCGTATGTGGCACGCCCAGCGGCAGTCGTTCCATTGGCGAGACGTCGCGATAGCGTTCCGGACGATCGGCCGGCAAGCCGCCCATGACCGATTCAATAGCCGGGTTGCCGCAGGTTTGCGTCTGACGGGTCTGATATTCGCGCAAGTCCATCACGCCGCCCAGGGAAACAACACCAGCGAGTTGAATCGGAACGTCAGCGTACACGTCGCTCGACGGCGACAAGCGCGCCCGAGTCGGAAGCCACGCAGCGAGCTGCGCACCAGCGGAGTGACCGATGGCAATCACGCGCATGGTGTCGATGGCATGCGTGGCCGCGAGCGTGCGCACGAAGTCAGCGCCCGACGCCGCATCGCGAAACGTGCCGGGCCACGCTCCCCCCGGATGATCATAGCGGCGATACTCGACATTCCACGTTGCCACCCCCGCCTGCGTCAGCGCCTCGGCGAGCGGGGCAGAGTTTCGAGCGCTCGCGTACGGTGAAAACCAGCAACCGCCATGCAGCACAATCGCGACGGGATGTGGTCCTGCTCCCGCAGGCAGTCGTAGTTCGCCAAACTGCAACGAGTCGGAGCCGTACGCGATTCGGACGCCCGCATCGCGGATCGGCAGCGTATCCACGTCACTCGCACGCAGGAGACGCGGACGCGAAACGTCCTGCGCGAGCAGCGTGAGCGGTGCGGCAGCAACTGTGAACGCAGCGAGGACGCAGAGGGATGATCGCGTGCGACGGAAGGGAACTGAATGACGTGCGAAGGAAAAGCGGCTGGCGGCTGGCGTGGACGAGTGCATGCGCGAAAGTTACTGCATTCGCGATGTGTCGGGGCGTATCGCGCCGGCACCGGTGCGAACTTGCTGCGAGGACTCGTGTACTGCGATGGGTCGTGTGCCGCAATGCATCGTGAGCTGCGCCGCGTTCGGCTCGGCGGCGTACGGCGACGAAAATGACGACGAAGGCCCTTCCCAACAGACTGGAGTTCCCACCATGCCCATTACCAAACCGACGGCGCGCAAACTGGCCACGCAACTCGAGTGGACGCTGCTGGAATCAAGCTTCGCACCCCTGCTCAAGGACCTCACCATCGGCCGACTGCGCCAGAAGGTTACCCGCGCGCGAAAGCTACAGGACAAGTATCGCGCGCTCGCACGTCAGCAGCGCGGGGAGGCCCGCGGCAAGCGACGCCCCAAGGGCACCAGGCCATCCGAGGGCAATGCGCGCACCGTGCAGAAGCAGACCCTGTTCACGGAAGCTCGTGAACGCTTCGAAGCGCAGCTCGAGAAGCTGGAGGCGCGCGAGGCGAAAAGTGCAAAGCGCGCCGCACCCGCGAAGACGTCCAAGTCTGCAAAGCGCGCCGCACCCGCGAAGACGTCCAAGACTGCAAAGCGCGCCGCGCCCGCAAAGAAGGCCAAGTCGGCCAAGCGCTCCGCGCCCGCAAAGAAGGCCACGTCGGCGAAGCGCG
>JBGTFN010000554.1:0-2919 GCA_041747275.1 Gemmatimonadaceae bacterium
ATTGGCCGCGGGGCCTGCCCCGCTGCGAGTGACTACGACGCGTGCAGCGTGGCGTCGAGCGTGATGGGCACAGCAGAGAGCGCCTTGGACACCGGACATCCTGCCTTGGCAGCGTCGGCGAGCTCGTGAAACTTCGCTTCCTCGATGCCGGGCACATTCGCGTCGAGTTTGAGCGTGATGCCGGCAAACGCCCAGTCGTTGCCCGACTTGGACATCGTGATGGTGGACGTCACATCAAGCTTGGCCGGCGGATGACCTGCGCCGGTCAACTGGAAGGACAGCGCCATCGCAAAGCAGCCTGCGTGCGCGGCCGCGATGAGTTCTTCGGGATTCGTGCCCGCGCGGCCGTCTTCATTCTCGAAGCGCAGCTGGGTGGAATACGGATGCGCATTGAGCACGCCACTCGGCGTGGTGAGCGAACCTGAACCTTCGAGGCCTGAGCCTTGCCAGACGGCAGAACCTGTGCGACGCATGCGCATACTCCGTGATGTAGGGGAAGAATGGAGATTAACGCATGAACGGTTGAACGGCTGAGACAGTTGCCGCGGGAGGATCTCGCCGGGTCCGATGTCGAAAGACAGAGCGTTGAGCACCGGAAGTCGAGGTAACGTCGGCGAGCGTGCGGTCGGCCGCCTTGAGCAGCTGCACGACATCGGTAAACGAGTGGCCGGCGAGATAGGCCTGCGTCAGCAGACGCTGCGCCGACTCGGTCAGATGTTCGGTCTGCGCGCGACGCGCTCGTCGCGGCAGCGTGTCGGCGACATAGGTGCCGCGCCCGCGCTGCGAAACGATATAGCGTTGGAACGACGATATCTGCGGGCGCGTATCGCGTGACGATCGAAGTCGACGCCTCCGAGTGAAGGCGAACTCGAGCATAAGGCCTTCCTCATAGGGGGCATGCGCAGCTGACCTTTAGCTGTATGCCAAGGTTGCGCCCTTCGACGAATGGTCGTGAAGAGCGTTTTTCCGTAACTACCGTGTGTGCTGCGCCTACAACAGCACGTGTTCACGCGCGGCTCCGCATTCTGCCGCACGTGCCTTCTTTTCAACACGTCACCACACGGAGCTTTCTATGCAGGATCACACCTTCAAGCGTGAGTACACGCGCGATGTCGATACTTCGGGATCTGTCGCGGGCGCGGTAGCGTCGGGCGCCAATGACCTGATGGACAAGACATCCGGAGCCCTCGATGGCGCCGCCAACCGTCTGGAGCGTGCGGGACACACCGTCAGCGAGCGCGTTGCGACGGCGGCGGATAAGGCAGCCTCCGCGCTCGGTTCTACTGCCGAGTACGTTCGAGACCTCGACTCCCGCGACATCATGGAAGACGTCACGAACATTGCCAAGCGTCACCCTGGTGTGACACTCGCCGCAGCCGTCGTAGTCGGGTTTCTCGTCGGCCGGTCAGCGTCACGGTCATGATTCGACACACGCTGGACTCGACGTCGGCAGCGACACCAACGCGTTCGGTCACGGACCTGCTGCAGGACACCGCGTCACATACGGAAAACGTGGTGCGCGGCGAGATCCGGTTGGCAGTCGTGCGCGTGCAGGAGCAGATCACGTCGAAGACGAAACGCATTGTTTACATGGCAATCGGTGGCGTGCTCGGACTGCTCTCGCTGACGCTGCTCCTGGTGGCGAGCGTATTGCTGCTCAACACCTGGCTCGATCCGTGGTTGGCAACGGCGATCGTGGGTGTGGCCGTTGCAGTGGTCGCCGCCATAGTGGCCTTCCTGCCGACTGGACCGAATGGAGACAACTCATGACGAGTATCGCGCCGCGAAGTACAAGCACATTCACCGACAAACTTCCTGACTCGTCGGACGAGATCGAGGCTGTGGTGCGCGAAGAGAGAAAGCAGCTCAAGGCGTCTATCGAGGAACTCGGTAGTGCGATGCGCGACAAGGTGGATGTACGCACACATTTTCGCGAGCATCCGCTGGCGTCGGTTGGCATTGGGTTCGCAGCCGGTATCGCGCTCGGCGTGCTGAGCAACCAATCCACGAACGGACACGGTTCGAGGTCGGATCATCGCCGGGCACAGATGCATCGCGAGCACGCGTCGCACTTGACGGGAAGCTCGTCCGGGAAGATGGGCAAGTTCGCGGCCGCGATCATGGGAATGGTGGGTTCGCGAGTTGCCGATCTGGCGGAAGACACGCTGCGCGACTCGCTCGCACGTCGTCGCTTCTCCGTGCCGACACGCAGCAGTCAGCACGACGATCGCTGATTGAGGTACTGAAACTCGAAGTTCCGTCGCCGGCCGTGCAGATGCAAAAAGGAAAGGCGTGTCCACCAACCATGGTGAACACGCCTTCCTGCGTCTGCATCCAGGCCCGCGTCGAGCACGTCGTCTTCGATATCTTCTTCTGCGAGGTCGCGGCCTTCGGCGATCAGTCCTTCCATGCCCTTGCACCTCTGCGAGCGCGGTGCGACGCCTAGGAGTTCGAAGACCCGCTTGAGCCGCTCGACGTGTTCTTCCGTCTGCTTCAGGTGCTTTTCCATGGCCGCTCGCAGCTCGTCCGACGTGACCTTCTTGGCCATGACGGGTAGCGCCTGCACGAGCTGTCGTTCCGCGCTGTACACATCCTCGAGTTCGTGCAGCATGAGATCATGAGAGGTGTCTGTCGCGCTGTTCGAACCCTGTGCACGCTGCCAGTTTTCGCCGTATGCAACTTGGCATCTATTCGTTCGGCGAGACCGACCCGCGCGCGACCAGCGATCCATCGGTGGTTGCACGTCGACTTCAGGAGCTGGTGGCAGAAATCGAATTGGCGGATCAGGTCGGTCTCGATGTGTTCGGCGTCGGTGAGCATCATCGCGCGGACTACGCCGTGTCATCTCCCGCAGTGGTCCTGGCCGCCGCGGCATCGCGCACGAAGCGCATCGTACTCACGAGCGCCGTGTCCGTACTC
>JBGTFN010000555.1:0-5417 GCA_041747275.1 Gemmatimonadaceae bacterium
TGCGCATCGAGCTCTGCGCGTACGAGCGCAAGGAACTCGGTGAACTGTGAAAACACCAGCGCCTTGTTGCCTTCGGCGCTCACTTCCAGCAATGCCGGAATGAGCGCATCGAGCTTGGCGCTCGGCAGGTGCTTCTGCCGCGCATCGGCGAGTGCCGGATGACACGCGGCCTGACGAAGACGCAGCAGTGCCTCGAGAATGTGCATGCGCGACTTGCTTACGCCGTCGCGCTCCACGCGCTGCAGCAGGCTCGCGCGATATCGGTCGCGTACGTCGTCGTAGAATGCACGCTGGGCGGGTTCGAGCTCGACTTCGAGCGTGGTCTCGAGTCGATCAGGCAACTCGGGCGCCACTTCCGCCTTGGTGCGCCGGAGGATGACGGGGCGAAGTGCCCGCGCGAGCAGCTCATGTGCATCGCCATTGGCAAGCCCGCTGATCTCGGCTGGAACCACGTCCACCTCAACCAACGGCTCATCGCCATTCATGGACGCGTACGCCGGCACGTCGCTGCGCAGCAGCCCGGCAAATCGCTGCGACGCCCCGAGCATTCCCGGGTTCAGGAAGTCGAGCACGCTCCAGAGTTCTTCGATGCGGTTCTCGATGGGCGTACCGCTCAGCGCCAGTCGATTGTCGGCTTTGAGTAACCGCGTTGCCTTGGCGGTGGCGGTGGCGCTGTTCTTGATCGCCTGTGCCTCGTCGAGCACCACGTAATCGAACGTGATGGACGCGAGCTGCACCACGTCCCGTCGCAGCGTGCCGTAGGTGACGAGCACCACGTCCGCTTCCGCGGTGTCGAGAGCGTCGACGCTGCGATCCGTTGCACTCCAGTCGAGCACACGCATCTGTGGCGCAAAGCGTTCAGCCTCGCGAATCCAGTTGAACACCAGCGACCGCGGCACAACCACGAGTGAAGGTCCGTGTCCTTCGGCGCGTCGTGCCTCGAGCAGCGCGAGCACCTGGATCGTCTTTCCCAGCCCCATGTCGTCCGCGAGACAGCCGCCGAAACCAAACTCCCGCAGGAAATGCAGCCAGCCAAGCCCTTCGCGCTGGTATTCGCGCAGTGTGCCCGTGAAAGTGGGCGGCGCGTCCGCAGGCTCGATGCGTTCGAAGCGCGCAAGCTGCTCGCGAGCTTTGGCAAACGTTGCGTCCACATCAGCAGCGGGCAGCGACGCCAGCAATGCATTCAGCAGCGCGATCTGCGTCCTGTGAAATCGCGTGCCATGTTCGCCGGTCTCGCCGCTCGCAAACAGCGGTCCGAGCTTCGCGAGCCATGCTGTCGGCAGCAAACCGTATGAACCGTCGCTGAGCTGCACCATGTCTTCGCCGCGCTGTTGTGCGTCGAGCACAGCAGAGAGTGACGCGGTGGTGTCGCCGTACTCCACGACGCCGTCGAGGTCGAACCAATCCACGCCGGAACGCACCGTGGCCTGCACGGCACCCGGAGTGCGGAAGGCGCGGCCATCCGCCTCTACCTTCCATCCCGCTCGAGCGAGCTGAAAGGCGAGATCCGGCACGCGTTGCCGCGCGACCACGAGACTGACGGGATCGGCATACACGTCGCGGACGGACGAGGCGCCAAGTGCGATGAGCTTTGCGCGCGCGTCGGCTTCCGCGCGCAAGTTGCGATGCTGCAGCGTGTGCGACGTCGCGTCAAAGCGCGTCGGTCCGCGGTCGGATGCGCTCACACGCATCGCGTCGTACGCAAATGTGAGTTGCAGCCCCGCCGAGTTCTTGCGCTGCCACGGCTCTGGATCTTCCACGAAGGTAAGCACGGGTGTCGGTTCACCGAACGCTTCATGGATCGTGATGTCGTCGGGTACGGTGAACACGGGCACACGAGGCATGGCATACAGTCGCGAGACCACCGCCCACACATCTCGGCCCACGGCCATGCCCGGCACGGACTGCAGTTCGCTCACGATCGGAAAGGCGCCATTGTGATCGAAGCGCGCGATGCGGTCTCGTACGATGATCACGCCGCTTGGGTGCAGCAGATCCGGCGCGTCGAGCGGCAACGATTCACCGCCGCGCACGAGCGCCCCTTCAAGGACATGCTCACCACTGCGTGTGCGCTTGATGTTGAGCATGAAATGCCATGCGGCGCGCGTGTCACCGCCACTGTCCCAGCGCAACGTGGACAGGTACGCGCGCGTACCGGGCGTGCGCAAACGGGCGCGCCCGGTGTCGCAAATCATGCGCAGCACCGTGTCATAGTTGTGCGCCGGCAGCACGAAGGTGGTGCGAGCGCGTCCATAGTCGGGCATAGGGGCTGCGCCGAGCAGCATGCGCGCAATCTGATGATCGATCTCATCCGGCGCGGAAAACCACATCGCGGTGGGGAAATCGAATGGCTTGGCGGGTCCCCACGCGCCGTCGCGCGCGCGCTTCTCGGTACCCAGTTCGACCACCACTCCCGGTGCGTTGCGCGAGGCACCTGCATCGATCACGTACACGAGCCGCCGTTCGTCCGGCCACTCCATGCGGTCGCGCTTCTCCACCTCGTCGGCGTACTGAATGCGCCAGCGCGCGCGATCAAGCGCGTGTTGCCACGAGGGCGTCTCGGGCGGACGGATTGCGGGCGGCGGTGGCTCACTCAGGATGTCGCCGGTGACCCCGAGTTCGTGCACGTCACCGTTGACTACCACTTCGTGCACATTGCGCGAAGAAACAAGCAGGCTGGTGAGTGCCCCGTTCGCGTCGAGCGCCAGCAGAAACGCCCAGAGATGCTTGCACGCGTTGCCGGCGGTGGCATATGGGCAGGTGCACGAAACCTCGAGCTGCCCTGTCGTCGCCTGCACGGAGCAGGAGTACGGCACGGAGCCTTGCACCATCCCGGTGACGAGTTCGGAATTGGCGTGCGCCATCGCGACGGCGCCGCTTGCGAGCAGTTGTTGGCCGCGAGCCCGAGTCACATCGGAGAAGGGGCGGGCGAGTGTTGCGGGAATCATTACCGGAACCTACATCACCGGTCGCATTGTCGCGGAGCGATTTAGCGCGAAGATCTACTCTTTTCACTGCGCGGTCGAGTAGCGTTCATGTTGCCCGCATTGTGCGCAATTCCCGCAGGCGCATCGCGGTCTCCCCCCTAATGCAGTGCTTCCGTTGACGAGGGTAGCGCACATGATGTCAGCATCCGACGGCAGCTTCAGCATACCGTCTGCTCGCCCTGTCGGCCTGACGGAGAGCGTCGCGATTCTTGGGGGAGGCAACCTGGGCGTAGCGTTGGCGCGGGGTTGGGTGCGCGCCGGACGATTCGCACCCTCGCAGGTCGCGATCACGCGTCGCCAGCAGTCGCGTCTTGCGGCGCTGGAACAGGAAGGCTACGCAACCGGCCTCACAAGTGCCGAGGCGGCCGCACAGGCGCAGCTCGTCATACTGGCGGTGCAGCCACAGCAGCTGGCCGCGCTGCTCAACGATATCGCGCCGGTCATAAATGCTGCGAGCCACCGTGTGATCTCCGTTGTATCCGGTGCTTCGATCGCCGACATTCGCAAGGTGCTCGGCGAACACGTCGATGTCGTGCGCGCCATGCCGAATACGGCGGTTGTGATCGGCGAGTCAATGACGTGTCTGGCCGGCGATCCGGGCGGCGCCCTCGATGAAGCGCGAGCGCTGTTCGATCTTGTTGGACGCACGCTCGTCATCGCCGAAGACATGATCGTGCCCGCCACAGCGCTCTGTGCCTGCGGCATCGCGTTCTTCCTGCGCACGGTGCGAGCCGCGATGCAGGGCGGCATCGAAATCGGCTTTCATCCGGAGGATGCCGCTCTTCTGGCCGCACAGACGGCAAAGGGCGCAGCGGCGCTGACGCTGCAAGCCGGTGCACATCCGGAGCGCGAGATCGATCGTGTGACGACACCGCGCGGCTGCACCATCGCGGGACTCAACGAGATGGAGCATCAGGGTTTGAGCTCCGCGATGATCAAGGGCATTGTGGTATCTGCCCGGGCGGCCGCCGGGCTGTACAAGCCCGGTGGCTGAACGCGCCGTGTGATCCGGGGTACAATCCCGGTCAACAGATCCGTCGCCGCATCAGGGCGGACTCACCACAGGTGGCACCATGATTCGTGCATTCCTCGGCGCGGCCGCCGCGCTTCTGGCCGGACTGTTTGCCGGTCCTTCGGTCTTGCCTGCGCAGGACCCCCTGCCCGCGCGCGATCTGGAGGTGAGCGAGCGCGTCCTGCAGCGCTATTCCGCCGAGCAGCTGGACAATCTGGTGAGTCCGGTAGCGCTCTATCCTGACGCGTTGCTGGCGCAGGTGCTCATCGCATCCACCTTCCCCGATCAGGTCGAGGAAGCAGCACGGTGGGTGCGCACCAACGGCACCGCGGATATCGACGACATGGGCTGGGATGTGAGCGTCAAGGCCGTTGCCCATTACTTGTCGGCGCTCAACATGCTGGCCGACAAGCCGGACTGGATGGCGACGCTTGGCCGCGCCTATGCGTTTCAGTCCTCAGATGTCATGGATGCAGTACAGCGCATGCGCGCGTTGGCAGACGAGCATGGCAATCTCGTAAGCACGGAGCAGCAGCAGGTTGTTCGTGAAGGCGATCAGTACATCATCGTGCCCGCGCAGCCGCAGATCATCTACGTGCCCGTGTATGACCCGTACGTCGTGTTTGCGAGGCCGTTCTGGGGCACCTCGTTCAGCAGCCGGTACTGGTCATTCGGTGTCGGGTTCCCCATCGGCAGCTGGCTGATCTACGATCTCGATTGGCGAATGCGCAGCGTGTACTACAACGGGTGGAACCGTTCGTACTGGGGCTGGGGCGGGGGCTGGCGCGCTCGTTCGTATCCATTCATCCACGTATCGCACGTGTACGTGAATCCGCGTCACCGCAACGTGTACGTAAACCGCCGGGTGAACGAGCGGCCGATTGACTACGGGCGTGTCGATCGTGAAGCGCGAGTACACCGCGATGTGTATTTCGCGCAGCAGGCGATGGCCGATCGTACCGCGCGTGAGGCACGCAGTCGCGACGTGACGCGCGCAGTGGCGCGAGTGAGCGGACAGACGAGCAGCGAGGGCCCGGCGGGACGTCAGGGTCGTGTGACCGGAGCGACGACGGATCTCTCGCGCGAGGTGCAGGAGCGTTCGGCGAGGCGTATCGCGGAATCGGTCAGTCGGCGCAGTGAGCCGGTGATCGATCGCGATGTGCGGGATCGTCCGCAGGTGATCGTGCGTGAGCGTGTCGAGCGTGCGGTGCCGGTGGAGCGTGCGGTGCCGGTGGAGCGTGGCGGAAGCGCTGATCGAGCAGGTCGTGTGCGAAGCGCTGTCGTGTATCCGCAGCGCGTGCAGGAGTCGGTGCAGCGTCGCGCAGCACCTACCGTGCTGACACCGCCGTCGCGTGCGACGCAAAGAGCGCCGAGTGCGGATGAGCGACAGTCGATGGCGACGCGTGAGCGTGTGATGC
>JBGTFN010000556.1:0-4698 GCA_041747275.1 Gemmatimonadaceae bacterium
GGCGTGTGCCGCGCGCAGAACAGCCGCACCACGCGCTGTCAACGGCTCATGCACACCGCAGGCCAGGTCCGCGTCGCTTAGTCCGACACTTGCCAGCATGCGCCGCGCAATGGCCACGTGCTCCGGCTCGCTGCCATGTGACGCACAGGCAAGTGCCAGTTCCTCGTCACCCCAGCCCAGCGCATCGAAGCTGCCATCAAGCAGCATCGGCAATACCTGGAACGGTTTGGCACACGATCGCCACCAGGTGCGCAGCTCAGGATCGTGTGCCCGTGCGACACGCGTTCCATCGGCGCGCACAACAGCCGCGTGCACACGATGGCGGGATTCGACGTGTCCGGCACGCGTAACCACGACATCGAGCGTGAGCGTCTCCGGCGCGCGGACCGGGTCGGGCGCGACGGCTTCCGCGGACGTCGGCGTTGGCGGCGTGGGGGCAAGGGTGTCGGACATAGTGCTGAAAGCTAACCGAGCGCCGCCCGGCTCCTGCGCATATACCTGTGTCCTGCTATCGTCTTGCGGCAATCACCACGCCGGCGAGCACGACAGCGCCGCACAGAATCGTGCCCACCCCCGGGACCTCCCCGATGAACGGAAGCGCCGCTGCCAACAGCGTGGCCCCAATGGGTTCGCCCAGCACGGTCAGGTTGACGATATAGGCAGGCAGGCGTCCGAGGGCCCAGTTCATGCCAGTGTGTCCCAACAGCATGGGGCCCACGGCAAGTCCGACAAAGATCGCCAGTTCCTGCGGGGGCTGTGGCCAAAGCGTCGCGCCGGTCGGCACCGACAGCACGAGCAACGTGACGAGCGCGGCACCATACGCGAGCAGCACGTACCCCCAGGTGTCGAGCACCTGTCGTACCGACCGACCGAGCAGGTAATAGCCGGCCGCCGTCACCGCCCCGACGACTGCCAGCGCGTCACCCAGCAGTGCGTTCGACCCCGCCTGTGTCCCGCCCGCCGGCGCGTCCACCCAGGCCAGTGCGATCGCACCCGCCATGGCCAGCAGAATGCCTACCCACTGTCGTCCGGACGGTCGCTCGCCGAGAAACCGCGCGGAGAAGACCGCGATGATCACCGGCTGCAGGTTCACGAGCGTGACGGAAGACGCGACACTGGTGTAGCGCAGCGATGCGTTCCAGCTCCAGAAGTGCAGCGCCAACAGGACGCCGGCGAGCATCGACGCGATGACGAGACGTCGCTCGAGCGTACGGAATGCGCGGAAGCTGCCCTGCTGCCAACCGACCAGCACAATCGGAATGAGCGAGAACGCAAGGCGCCACGCGGCGATCGCGATAGGGTGCGCATCGCTCACGCGGATAAGCGGCGCGGCCAGGGAGATGCCGAGCAGCGCGCCGGTCAGCACAAGGAGCGGTGGTGGGGATCGCACGCGCACATGATGTGCGGGCGCGAGTCGCGGCGCTACCTTTCGCCTCCATGAATCCTGCTTCGAGCCCGGATAACGCAGCCACAACGATAGATGACGAGTCGGGCGGGCCCCAGCCGCCGCTGATCACGAGGCAGCGCCTTGTCGCGCTGCTCGCTGCCGCGACCGCGCAGCACGTGTGCATCGTTGGTGATGCCATGCTCGATCTCTACTTGCGCGGCGACGTGGATCGCATTTCGCCCGAGGCGCCCGTGCCGGTGGTGCGTGTGCGAGAGCGGCGACAGGCGCTGGGGGGTGCGGCCAACGTCGCGCAGAACGTGGCGGCACTCGGCGCGGGATGCGATCTCGTGGCTGTGATCGGTCATGATTCCGCCGGCGAAACGATACGCGACATGCTCACCGACGCAGGCATGGAATCGCGTTCGCTCGTGCCGGTGTCGCGTCCCACCACGACGAAGACTCGCGTCATGGCGCGCGCGCAGCAGCTCGTGCGTTTCGACGAGGAAGACGACGCAGACCTCGAGCACGACGACGTCGCCCGTGTGCTTGCGGCCATCGAGGCGGCGATGCCGCACGCCACCGCGCTGGTGTTTGAGGACTACAACAAGGGCGTGCTCGTTCCTGCAGTCATCGAAGGCGCGGTCGCGCTGGCCCAAGCGCGGGGCATTCCCATTATCGTGGACCCGAAGTACCGGAACTTCTTCGCGTATCGCGGCGCTACGATCTTCAAGCCGAACAGGCGTGAACTGGAAAGTGCGCTCGGCGCTGCTGTCGATCTCGAACATCCCGAGGCCTTGCCCGCCACCTTTGCGCGGCTTGGCGTGGAGTACCTGCTGCTTACGCTTGGTGAACGAGGCATGGCGCTCGTGGATGCTTCGGGTGCGGTGCAGCGTGTGCCAACGACAGCGCGCGAGGTGTACGATGTCGTCGGCGCTGGCGACACAGTCACGGCATATCTCGCCGCGATGCTGGGCGCGGGCGCGAGCGCGTTCGAGGCGGCGGTAGTTGCGAACTACGCGGCAGGTGTAGAAGTGGGCAAGCTCGGCGCGGCCACGGTGGACGCAGACGAGGTGCTCGCCGCCTTTGATCTTCACACGGGAGTTGGTGCATGAAGCTAGTATTGGGCATTGCGAGCGGCTGGATGCCGCATGCGGCGCTGGCAACGGTGCTGTCCGTCGGGCTGATGCTTGCACCGACGACATCGCTTCGGGCGCAACCCTTCGATCCGCTCGCCGACGGATTCAAGGTGCATGTGCAGGCCGGATTTGCGTGGGCGACCTTGCACGGGGTCGAGCCGATCGAGGGCGACATTTCGTTCGGGCGACGCCGCGTGCCCAACTACTCGTTGCGCGTGAGCCGGGTATTGATTGGTCCTGTCAGCGGATTCATGGAGGGCGGACTCGCGCAGCGCGGCGCAGAGATCAGTCAGCCCGGCGAGCCAACGTTGGGTCTGCGTTCACGTTGGTATGACGCGGGTTTGGGCGTGAACGTCGCAGCGCGCTGTTTCTATCAACTGTGTCCGTCACTCGATGTGGGCGCGGTGCTCGGCTTGCATCGGGAGAGCGTGCTTTCCAATGCGCAAACCGGTCAGCTCGTCGGTACGCTGGATGTCAAGTCGACGGAGTCGGCGGCGGTGATCGGTGTACGCGTCGCGTCGGCGCGTTTCCGGGGTATAGCCGCCGTCATTCGTCACCACGAGGGTCTGTCCGAGCTGCCTGAGGACGGTAGCAAGTCTCGCAATCGCGCCCTGTCACTCATGCTCAGCCTGCCACTTGGCCGCTGAGCAGCCTCTGCTCCGGCGCCGATGTGGAGTTGGTGGTGACCTGATTCACTTGTCCTCATGCGGCGAGCCGCACAGTTTGTTGGAGTTCCGGGGCGCTCGCGTCCCGACGGGGGTGTAGCTCAGGTGGTTAGAGCGCCGGTCTCATAAACTGGAAGGCGTGGGTTCGAGCCCCACCGCCCCCATCCTCTCGCGGTGCCGCGGATGTCAGATGGCGGTCTCGCCATCCTCGTACTCCACTGTCGTTTTCTCGCATGGCCCGATTGCAGCGCGTTCCCCGTCGTATCGTCGTCACCGGCTTCGGTGCCGTCACGCCGCTCGGCCTGACCGCCGCTGCGTCCTGGGAGGCCGCGGTGCAAGGCGCCAGCGGCGCGGCGACGATCACCCGCTTCGACGCGTCCGGTCACACGACCACGTTCGCATGCGAGCTCAAAGGGTTTGATCCGCTCGAGTACGTGGACCGGAAACTCGCGCGTCGAATGGACGCGTTTTCGCACTACGCCGTCGCCGCTGCGAACGAAGCGATCGCTCATGCGCAGCTCGACACCACCACGCTGACAGACGAACAGCGAGCGCGCATCGGCGTGATCATCGGCAGTGGGCAGGGCGGCATGGAGACATTCCAAAACCAGGCGATCACCTGGCATACGAGTGGTCCGGGCCGTCTCTCGCCGTTTTTCGTACCGATGATCATCTGTGACATTGCCGGTGCGTGGGTGGCCATGGAGCACGGTCTGCGCGGCCCCAATCATGCGGTGGTCTCAGCGTGTGCGACCGGCAACGACTGCATCATGAGTGCACTCGACTCGCTGCGCGCAGGTCGCGCGGACATCGTGCTGGCGGGCGGTGCGGAGTGTGCGATCACGCCGCTTGGCGTGGGCGGGTTCGGTGCGGCGCGTGCGCTCTCGACTCGGAACGATGAACCAATGCGTGCCAGCCGACCGTTCGATACCGATCGCGACGGTTTTGTCATCGGTGAAGGCGCGGGCGTGCTTGTGATGGAGACACTCGAGTCGGCGGAATCGCGTGGTGCGACGATTTACGCAGAAGTGCTGGCGGTTGGCGCAGCGTGCGACGCACATCACCTCACCGCGCCGCATCCGGACGGCGTTGGTGCGAGGCTGGCGATGGAAGGTGCGTTCCGTGAAGCGGGCATTTCGCCGACCGACGTGGATACGATCAACATGCACGCGACGAGCACGGGCCTTGGCGACGTTGCCGAATGTAGCGCGGTGCGCGCCGTGTTCGGTGCTCACGCCGATGTGCTTACAGCTACCGCAACCAAGAGCATGACGGGGCACATGCTCGGCGCGGCCGGCGCGGTCGAAGCGATCTTTTCGGTGCAGAGCATCGTGCACGGTATCGTGCCGCCGGTCATCAACCTCGAGAACCCCGACCCTGCGTGTACCGTTCGCGTGGCGGCGAACAAGGCTGAACATCGGTCGGTGCGCGTGGCGGTCAGCAACGCGTTCGGCTTCGGCGGACACAACACCGCCGCCGTCTTCGCAGCGCGCGAGGTGGGCGACGCGCT